>DATGHN010000124.1:0-16863 GCA_035308005.1 Solirubrobacteraceae bacterium | reverse complement strand
GACCGCGGCGGCGGAACGCGCCTCGAGACCAGGCTCGGCGACGGAACCGCGAACCCCTACCTGGCCGCGGCGGCCCTGCTTGCCGCGGGGCTCGATGGGATCCGTCGCGACCTCGTGCCGCCCAAGCCGATCGAGGGCTTCCTCTACGAACTGCCCGAGGCCGATCAGGGGCCGGCGCTGCCGACGACCTTCCCCGACGCCCTCGATGCCCTCGGCGCCGACCCGCTGATGAGCGAGGTACTCGGGGCGAAGCTCGTCGAGACCTTCCGCGTCAACAAGGCGGTCGAGCTCGACCGCTTCCGCTCCTGGGTCACCGACTGGGAGTTCGCCGAGTACTCGCCGCGGCTCTAGCGAGAGCCCCTACTCGAGGCCGATGATGCGCCGGGCGTTGCCCTCGTAGATCGCTTCGAGGTCGGAGTCGGAAAGTCCGAGGCCCTCGATGTTGGCGATCGTGGCGCGGATGTAGCCCGGACCCTTCTCGGGGTCGAACGGGCTGTCGGAGGCGAACAGAGCTCGCTCGACGCCGTAGAACTCGAGTGAGCAGCGCAGCGCGTGCTGCGCCCCGAACAGCGCCGTATCGACGTAGAAGCGCTTGAAGTAATCGAGCGGACGCTCCGTGAGCGGGTAGTGCGCGACCTCCTCGGCGCGGTCGGGGGGCGTCCGCGCACCCATCTGGTCGAGGCCCGGTCCGACGCGCCCGGAGAAGTGCGGAACCATGCTGCCGCCGTGGTGGATCAGCACCTTGAGATCGGGGTGGCGCTCGAGGATGCCGCCGAACACGAGACGTGCCTGGTAGACGGCGGTGTCGTAGGGCCAGCCGAAGACCCACCACATCTCGTAGCGCGAGCGCGTCTCGGTTGGGTAGTCCGCCCAGCTCGCGTCACGGTTCGGGTGAACCCAGATCATCCGGCCGATCTCGGCCATCTTCGCGAAGAACGGCTCGAACTCGGGCTCATCGAAAGGTCTGCCGTTGACGTGCGTGTAGGTCTGCACGCCGACCGCCCCGAGCTCGCCGCAGGCGTGGTCGATCTCGCTGATCGCCGCTTCGACGTCGTTCAGCGGAACGGCAGCCACGAATCCGGCGAAGCGGTCGGGATTCTCGGCGACGAGCTCGGCCAGGCCCTCGTTGCCGATCCGCGCAAGCCGCCGTGAGACCTCGGGAGGACCGAGTTCCTCGGGAGCCGGAGCCGGCAGGCTGATCACCTGGCGGTAGTCGTCACCGAACTCCTCGAGCTGACGCTTGCGCAGATCGAGGTCGATCAGCGCGGGTACGCCGGCGATCCGAGCGCGGATGTTCGCCGCATTCGACGCGTCGACCGCTTCGAGGGCGGTGGCGTAGGAGCGCGGAAGGATGTGACAAAAAACGTCGATCTTCACCGCCCGTCGACCCTACTTGACGACCCTTGCGGGGTCAACTAATGTCGAAAACCGGGGAGTTGGGAAGAGGACCCTGAGTCGCCGCTGTCCCGCTCGCGTGCAAGCGCGGGCCGTGTAGTCAACCCGTGAAGTGGTGACCTACAGCGTGAAACCCGTGCTACGGAAGGGCTTTTGCTGAGTGGCCTCGGCGAGCATCATCGTCCAGTCGATCGGCTTCGGGTTCGTGACCGCGGCGATCGTGGCCATCGGAGCGATGGGCTTCACCCTTCAATTCGGGGTGACGAACATCCTCAACATCTCTTATGGGAACATTTTAACAATCGGCGCCTTCGCGTCGCTGATTGTCGAAAACAACCATCTCGGGCTGGGGGCGACGATCATCGTCGCCCCGATCGCGGGCGCCGTCGTGACGTTTGTCCTCGCCCGCACGCTGTTCGCGCTGTTCGCCCGTCGCCAGGCCGGGACCTTCGAGCTGATCATGGTGACGCTCGCCTCGAGCCTGATCATCCAGTACGCGATCGACGCGTCGGCCCAGGGGCAAACCTTTGCGTTCACGTTCCCGACCGGGAAGACGATCCACCCCGGGCCGTTCGTGTTCACGACCGAGTCGCTCGCCCTGATCGGCGTCGCGCTCGTCATCTATGTGGCGCTGATGGCGGGGCTTCACCTGACGAGGATGGGCAAGGCGCTGCGGGCGCTCTCGATCGACCCCAAGCTGGCGCGCGCGTGCGGCGTGCCGATGAGGCGAATCCTGAACTTGACGTGGATCATCAGCGGGGCGCTCGCCGGGCTCACGGGACTCATCTACGTCACCAACAGCCTGACCGTCTCGGCCAACGCGGGGCTTGACTTCCTCGTGCTGGTCATCGCCGCGGCGCTGCTCGGCGGTGCCGGCTCGCCGACCGGCGCGCTGCTTGCCTCGCTGATCGTCGGTGTCGCCACGGAGGTCGTCGCCGCGGTCGGCGGCTCCTACTACAGCCAGGCAGTAGGGCTCGGGCTCCTCGCCGTCGTGCTGATCGCGCGGCCGAGCTCGCGGGCGATCGCCACCAACCGCGACGAGGTCTCGGTCTAGCGCGTGTCGTACTACCTCTCGACCGTACTCGTCTATCTGGGCGTCGATGTGCTCGCGGCGTGGGCGCTCAACATCCAGTTCGGCTGGGCCGGGGTGCCGAACTTCGCGTTCATCATCTTCCAGGCGATCGGCGCCTACGCGGCGGGCGTGGTGTCGCTAGGGCCGGACAGCGGCGCAAACTCCTTCCAGCGCTACATCCTCGGCGCAAACCTGCCGTTCCCGCTGCCCCTGCTCGTCGCGGCCGCAGCCGGCGGGTTGCTCGCGCTTTTCGTCGGCGTGATCGCCACCGTTCGCCTGCGGCGGGATTACCAGGCCGCGGTGTTCCTGCTGATCGCGTTGATCGCCTCGCAGGTCGTCTCAGGCGACGTCGGGCTCTTCAACGGGTCGAACGGCCTCGCCGCGATCCCGCAGCCGCTCTCGGGCGCGCTCAGCTCGCTCAGCCTCGGCCAGTACCAGTGGGTATACGCGGGCTTCACGACGGTCGTCGCGATCGCGGTGCTGCTTCTGATGCGCCGGCTCGGCCGCTCGGGCTGGCAGCGGGCGCTGCGCGCGTCGCGCGACGATGAAACGGCGGCCGGCGCGCTCGGCCTCAATGTCCCGCTGATGCGACTGCAGGTGTTCGTCCTGGGCGGAGCGATCGCCGGGCTGAGCGGCGGACTGCTGGTCGGCTTCATCACCGCCTGGTCGCCTGGTGGGTGGGGTTATGCGGAGACGTTCGCGATCCTGACCGGGATCATCCTCGGCGGCGTCGGAAACGACTGGGGCGTGCTCGTCGGGACGTTCCTCGTGCAGATCGTCTTCATCGAGGTTCCGTCGTTCCTGCCGGAGTTCGGCTACCCGGGGCTGATCGACAAGCTCGAGTGGATCGTGATCGGCTTCATGTGGCTGGCGGTGCTGATCCTGCGCCCCGGCGGCATCATCCCCGAGCGGCGCTACCGAGCGAGGCTCGGCGGGGCAGGGGGGCGCTGAGTGTCGCCGCTCATCTCCCGCCCGCGGGCCGTTCCCCCATCCGCGGCGCTCGAAGGCGCGGGCACGCTGCTCGACGCGCGGGATGTGCGTGTGCGCTACGGCGGTGTCGAGGCGGTGCGAGGGGCGTCGCTGGCGATCAGCGAGCCGTCGATCGTCGGGCTGATCGGACCAAACGGCGCCGGCAAGTCCTCGCTGCTGGCCGCGATTGCGGGCCAGGCGCCGGTGTCAGGGGGGCGCGTCGTGATCGCCGGACACGACGTCACCAAGCTGTCGGCCTACCGGCGGGCGCGGCTCGGCGTCGTTCGCACCTTCCAGACGGCGAGCGTCTTCGAGCGTCTGACCGTTTTCGAGAACCTGCTCGTCGCCGGCGTCGGCCACCCGGGAGCTTCGCAGACCCGCGCGTTCTTCGGCGGAGGCGGTCTCGGCGCGGCGAACGCCGAGGCGCGCGAGCGCGCCACGCGGGTGCTCGGCCAGCTCGACATCGCCGCGATGTCCGACAGCTACTGCTCGGATTTGAGCGGCGGACAGCGACGGCTGGTCGAGATAGGCCGCTGTCTGATGCGCGCGCCGCATCTGATGCTGCTCGATGAGCCGATGGTCGGAGTGGCGCCGCACCTGGTGCGACGGATCGGCGAGACCTGCCAGCGGATCCGCGACAGCGGCGTCGCGATCGTCATCGTCGAGCACGCGCTCGAGGTGATCGAGGAGTTCTGCGACCGCGTCGTCGTGATGGCCATCGGCGAGGTGCTCGACGACGGTAGCTACGAGGATGTCATGAAGAACGGATCGGTGCGCGATGCCTATCTGGCGTAGGCGCGCGGTCGCTGGAACCGCGGAGGAGGGCGTCGCGCGAGCGAGCGGCCCGCTTCTGGCACTCGACTCGATCTCCGCCGGCTACCGCGGCGTGGCGGTCGTCCAAGGCGTCTCGCTGACGGTCCGCGCTGGCGAGATCTCGCTCGTCGTCGGCCCGAACGGGGCCGGAAAGAGCACGCTCGTGAAGTCGGTGATCGGCGAGCTGCCGCTGCTCGGCGGGACCCTCACCTTCGCCGGAGCCGACGTCGGCCGCTGGGATGAGGAGCGCCGCGCGGTCGCCGGTCTCGGCTACGTGCCGCAGGTTCGCGACGTCTTCCCGGCGCTGTCGGTGACCGAGAACCTCGAGGTCGGGGCGTTCCGGCTGCCGGCGCGCCAGGCAAAGGTGGCGATCGCCGAGATGTACGAGCGCTTCCCGCAGCTCGAACGGCTTCGTCACCGAAAGGCGCGCCAGCTGAGCGGCGGCGAGCGCAAGCTGCTCGCGATCGCGCGCGGCCTGATCGCCAACCCGAAGCTGCTGATCCTCGACGAGCCGACGGCGAACCTGGCGCCGAAGATCGCCCGGATGGTGCTCGAGGACGTCGTCGTCAGCCTCGCGCAGACCGGCCACGGGATCCTCTTGATCGAGCAGCGCGTCGCGCTCGCCGCGCAGGTCGCGGCGCACGTGACGGTCCTCGTCGACGGCCGGTCGCGCTACTCGGCCTCGGGCGAGGAGTTCCGGGCGCTGCCCGACGTCGCCGAACTCTTCTTCGGTCCAAACGTTCACGGAAGCCATGACCAGGGGGCGCTGCCGGCGCGATGACCGGCGCATCTGACAATCGAGAGATGGGGTGAGGGAGCAGATGAGTTGGATCCGCAGAACCGGCGCACTGGGCGCCGTCGCGACCGCAGCGCTCGCGCTCGCGGTCTACGCCGGCGGTGCCGCGGCCAAGCCGGCCGCCCACACGGCCGCCGCGACCGTGCAGTTCGCCGAGATCTTCGACTTCACTGGCGTGGGGTCGGGGCCGTCGCCATACGCAAACGCCTCGCAGCTGTCGGCGCTCTATGACATCAACGCCGGCGGTGGCATCCTCGGCGAACACGTCGACAACGTCGTCGTCGACACCAAAAGCGACCCGGCCGATGGTGTGCTCGCGCTCGACCGCGCGGTCGCTGTCGATCACATCGCCGTCGAGGCAGGGCCGAGCACGCTCCAGGCCGCGGCACTCGTGCCGATCCTCGAGCGCCAGCACATCATCACCCTGTGCGGCTGCGGCAACCCGGAGTTCGACCGCACAAACGATCCGTACTTCTGGCGCGTGATCCCGCCGGATCCCGTTGGCGGCGAGACGATGGCGCTGGATGCCAAGCAGCTCGGTTACACCCGCGTCGCGGCCGTGTTCGGCACCGACACCGGCTCGCAGGGAGACCTGCCCGGAGTGCTCGACGGAGTCAAGGCGGCGCACCTCAAGCTCGTCGCGAACATCGGGCTGACACCCGACCAGACGAGCTATCGGACGCAGGCCGCGCAGCTCGTGGCCGCGAAGCCTCAGGTGATCTTCACCGAGACCGACGGCCCGACTGCCGCCACGTTCTACGGTGAGCTCAAGACGCTCGGGACGCTGGCGCCGATCTTCGGGACCAACGCGACGCTGCAGACGCCGTATCTGAAGGCGCTGTCGGCGGCGATCGGCTCGGCCAACCTGACCAAGTACTACCAGGTGCAGGCGACAGCTCCCTCGCCGGCGTCATCGAAGGCGGCGCAGGCCGCGGCGGCCGCCTACAACAACGGCATCCGCCACGTGTCGAGCCACCTGCCATCGCCGGTCAGCCAGTGGCTCAACAACTCGTTCGTGGAGGCCGACTACGACGCTGTCATCACGGCGGCGCTGGCGATGGACGCCGCCAAGTCGACGAACCCCGCGACCGCCGATCCGTGGATTGCGAAGATCACGGCGCCGGGTTCCGGCAAGACGGTTGTCTACACCTACCCGCAGGGCGTCGCCGCGCTCAAGGCGGGCAAGCAGATCCAGTACATCGGCGCCTCCGGCCCGATCACATTCGACAAGTGGCACAACTCCTTCGGCAATCAGGCGATGCAGAAGGTGACGCCGACGGGCACCGTGATCTCCAGCAAGATCTTCACGGCCGCCCAGATTCAGAAGCTCGGCTGATGCGCTGAGCGACACCGCGGCTCGCGACGCAGAGCTCTGCGTCGCGGGCCGGGCGGTGTCTGAACGGGATGCGCGGCGCGCGCGTAGATCGGCGCGGCGCGGCGATTAGCCGAGTGCCGCCACGCGCGCGATCACCTCGCGGCACAGCCGGCCGACCGCCGCGGCGTCGTCGGTGAACTGGGAGGGCTTGAAGCAGAACGTCGTGAATCCCGCGGCCATCTGCTCGGGGATCGAGGCCAGCGCCGCACCGAGGTCGGCGACGCTGCGCTCGTCGGGAAACAGCGCGCGGGTGCCGCCGACCAGCTCGAGCTCGGCGGGGTCACGCCCCGCCGCCCGCATCGCCTCGCCGAGGCGTTCGAGCTCGCCCGGAGCGGGCCGGCCGAGCGGATTGACGCCGCTGCCGTATTTGACGATTCGGGCGATCAGGCGCTCATGCATCGAGGAGGAGCCGAAGTGCAGCGCCACGCCGTCCGTCCGGTGGGGCTTCGGCTCGCAGTAGACGTTCTCGAAGCGAAAGTGGCGGCCTTCGAATGAGGCCGGCGAGGGCCCCCACGCGGCGCGCCACACCGCGAGGTGCTCATCGAGGCGCTCGCCGCGCCCCTCGAACGAGACGCCTAGCGCCTCATACTCGGCGCGGTGCCAGCTGGGCGTCGGGAGCACGACGAGGCGGCCTTCGCTGAGGAGGTCGAGCGTGGCCAGCGACTTGGCGAGCAGGAGCGGGTGGCGCAGCGGCGCGACGATCGCCGCCGCGAAGAGGCGAAGCCGCGTCGTGACCGCGGCGATCGCCGCAAGCAGCACCTGCGAGTCGGGCCACGGCATGGCCGGATCCTGGTTTCCCGGCAGCGCATACTCGCGCGGGTTGGCCATCAGGCCGTTTGCGTCGGCGCCGTCGCCGAGCACGACGTGCTCGCTCAGCATGACCGCGTCGAAGCCCGCGTTCTCGGCCTCCTGCGCGAGACGAACGAGGGCGCGCAAATCGCGCGGCGAGGTCATCGTCCAGCACTCGCTGAGCACGAGCACCATCCTCGGCGCGCGAGTGCTCAGGACCGTGATTCCTCGTAGATCCGCTCGGCCTCCGCCTCGGGAATGGCGAGCGCCACATGGAGCGTGTTGGCGGAGACCTCCGGCTGCTCGCCCGGCCCGCTCAGGTCGATATCCCACTCCTCGATCGGATTGCGAAGCGCCGGCATGCCCGAGATCTCGACCTCGACCACGTCGCCGGGCTCCACGGGTCGCGAGTTCGCCGGCGTGCCCGTGAGCACCACGTCGCCGGGCTCGAGTGTGATCAGGCGGCTCAGATCGGCGAGCTGGTAGCGGTAGTCCCAGATCAAATCCGACTCGTCGGCCTCCTGAACCGTCTCGCCGTTGACGCGCGTCGTCAGTCTGTACCCGTCGTCCGGAGTCCACTCGTCGGCGGTGACGGCCGCCGGACCGATCGGGAGGAAGCCGTCCTGTCCCTTGACGCGCAGCATCGACCCGCGGTCGGCGTGGCGGAAGTCATGCAGGCCGGCGTCGTTTGCCGGCGCGAAGCCGTGGACGTAATCGAGGATGTCGCGCTCGGCGACGCCCTTCATGCGCCTCCCAATGATCACGGCGAGCTCGCCCTCGTAGTTGAGAAAGCGCGCGCCGGCCGGTCGCAGGAGCGGCGCAAGGTGCGCGTTGAGCGTCGTCGTCGGCTTCATGAAATAGGACGGCTCGCTCGGCATGCGCGCGACCGCGTACTCCTCGAGGCGCGAGCGGTAGGTGAGATGGACGGCGATGATCTTCGTCGGCGTCACCGGGGGAAGCCACACCGCATCCGCCGCGTCGAGCTCCCGCCCGCCGTCCGTGACGATCACACCGTCGTCGCCGAGGCGGCCCCAGGCCGGTTCTCCGTCGAGATCGATTCGAACCTGCTTCACGCTGGGCGAACCGTAGCGCCAAATTGCGTTGACGTTGGTGATACGCGCGGTTACTGTAGGGACCGGAGAGCAGTCACCACAGAGGGGAGGGGACCGTGTCGACGCAGCCTCAGACGGGCGCACTCGGGGAGCGCAAGCTCTCAACCATCCACGCCGTCGCGCAGGCACTCGCGATCGGGCCGATGTTCTCGATCGCGATCGTCGAGAGCAGCATCTCGCGGCCCGACATCGGCGCCAGCTGGAACGCCACGCTCGCGGTGCTGGTCGCATCGCTGGGCGTCATGGCGATCGGCTACGTCGTCGCCCTGTTCGCACGCCGCTTCGCCGGCGCTGGCGCGGTCTATGAGTACCTGACGCGCGGTGCGCACCCCTCCGTCGGAATCTTCGCCTCGGGCCTGTACTTCGTGGGCACGCTGTTCCTCGGCGGCGGCGGCATCTTCCTCGGCCTCGGCATTCTCATCAACCAGTTCTGGACGGCGCACATCTCCGCTACCGGCGCTCCTGACTGGTGGATCCTCGCGCTGATCATGCTTGTCTTCGTCCTGGCGCTGAACTACCTCGGCGTGCGCATCGCGATCCGCGCGATGCTGGCATTCGCCGCAATCGCGCTCGTCCCGATGCTCATCCTCGGCATCGTGATCGTCGCAAAGGGCGGTCACGGCGGCAATACGCTGACGATGTTCGACCCCGGCCAGACGTCGCTGTTCGGCGTCGCCGGAGGCGGCGTGCTCGGCGGGGTGCTGCTCGGGATCCTGCTATTCGTCGGCTTCGAGGCGGCTGCCTCAATCGGCGAGGAGTCCCATGACCCGCACCGCTCGATACCGCGCGCGGTGCTCTGGACGGTCGCCGCGGCCGGAGCGCTCTTCACCTTCATGGCCTATGCGTTCTCGATCGGCTACGGCCACGCCGCGGTCGTCAAGGGAGCCTGGGCGTTCGACCCGGCGTCCGTCGACACGATGGGGACGCGCTACGTCGGGTCCTGGTTCGCGACGATCCTCGACGTGATCGTGATCCTCGACGCCACGGCTCTCGCTCTTGCGATCTGCGTGACGATCGGACGCGGCTACTTCGCGCTCGGCCGCGACGGATTGCTGCCGAAGGTCTTCGCGAAGACGTCGCGCTTCGACACGCCGTGGGTCGGCAATCTGATGGTCGCGGTTGGCGGCGTCGGCTTGATCCTGCTTTCGACAGGCGCCCACTACGGAACGCTGTTCGGCTCGGTCACCGGCGGCAAGTTCGTTCCGTCCTTCCCCAACGACGAGTTCGCTACGTTCATCATGGCCGCGACCGTCGGCTCCTTTGCGGTCGAGCTGGTCTACCTCATGCTCGGCGCCGGGGCGCTGTGGCTGCTTTACAAGACCAACGGCAAGCCGTGGCAGTACCTGGTTGCGGTGATCGCCATCGCGACGCCGGTACTCGGCTTCTACGGCGCGCTGCACCCGGCGCCGCACAACACGAGCAACTACAACTACATCGCGCTGTACTTCACGTTCGGGGTGATCGCGCTCTCGGCACTGTGGTTCGTGGTCTGCCGCCTGGTCTATCCGCAGCGCGTCGCAAACGCCGCGACGCACGCCAGCGAGCACCGCGGCGTGCCGCCACTCGACGAAGCCGTCGATTTCACTGCAACATAGGGGAGTGCCGCGCGGCTACTCACTCCCGCTTTCACCCGGCGGCAGCGCGTCGCTGGTTCCGACGCCGCCATGGCACTACGCGGGTGAATTCCTCGTTATCGAGTACTGGGCGGACCCCGATGCCGTAGCGGCGCTGCTGCCCGAGCCCCTGGCGCCCTACGCCGAGGACGGCGGTCGCGCGGCGGCGCTGTTCATCGATTGGCAGAGCGCGACCGCGGGTGGCGGCGAGCTGCTCGACCCAGTCCGCTCGCAGTACCGCGAGTTCTTCATCGTCGTCAGCGCGACGCTTGACGGCGAGCTCGTCACGACGTGTCCCTACATATGGGTCGACAAGCCGTTCGCGCTGATGCGCGGCTGGATCCAGGGCTTCCCGAAGAAACTCGGCTCGATCTGGATGACGCGGACATTCGGCCTGGACTGCCCGGCGGACCCCGGGGTTCGCCCCGGGGCGACGTTCGGCGGGACGCTGGCGTCCTCCGATCGCCGCCTGGCGCAGGGAAGCGTGACGCTCGAGAAGCTCTCCGAGCAAGGCCCCACGCACAACGATCCGCGCCTCGTCAACGTTCGCCACTTCCCGCGCCTGGCGGCGGGCCTCCACGACGCGCCGGCGGTCCATGAGCTGGTCGGCGCCGTCTCGCGCGATCGCTCGATATCCGAGATCTGGGAGGGCTCGGCGACGCTCGAGCTGTTCGACGCGCCCGGTGAGGAGCACGCGGCGCTGGCACCCGTCCGGATGGGCCGCGGCTTCCGCTTCAGCTTCGGCTACACCGTCGATGACCTGGAGACGCTCCGGGAGCTTCGCCGCCCGTGACAGCCGGCCCACGCGTGCTGATCACAGGCGGTGGGAGCGGGATCGGCGCGGCGTGCGCCCGCGCCTTCGCGGCCCGCGGCGCGCGTGTCGCGGTCAACGGGCGCCGCGCCGCGCCGCTTGAGGAGATCGCGCGCGAGATCGGCGGTATCGCGATCGCCGGCGACGGAGGCGATCCCGAGCAGGCCGAGGCGCTCGTTGCGGCGGCGCTCGGCGAGCTTGGCGGGCTCGACTGCCTGGTGCTGAACGCCGGCATCGGCCATTCGGGCACCGTTCTCGAGCAGACGCCGGAGAGCTGGCGGGCGGTGATGCGCACAAACGTGGACGCCGCGTTCCTGGTCGCGCGAGCCGCGCTGCCGGCGCTGATCGAGAGCCGTGGCAGCGTCGTGTCGGTCGCCTCGAAGGCGGCCATTGCCGCTGGCCCCGCGAGCGCCGCCTACTGCACCTCGAAGGCGGCGATGGTGATGCTCACGAAGACGATCGCCTTCGACTTCGCGCCGCAGGGCGTGCGCGCGAATGCGGTCTGCCCGGGCTGGGTGCGCACGCCGATGGGCGATGAGGCGATGGACGAGCTCGCCACGCGGCGGGGCGTCGACCGCGAACGCGCCTATGCGCTTGCCAACGACGCCGTTCCGGCGCGCCGCGCGGCCGAGCCCGAGGAGGTCGCGGCGCTCGTGGTCTGGCTCGCCTCCGCCGAGGCCTCCTACCTCAACGGCGCAGCGATTCCGCTGGACGGCGGCGCGGGCATCGTCGACGTGGCGCTGCTCGCCTTCGGAGACGGCGATGGCTGACGCCGCGCAGCGCGCGGCGGCTCTGGCGAGGAACGTACGGCGGCTGCGCGACAGCCACGGACTGTCGCTCGCGCAGCTCGCCGAGCGCTGCGCGATCGCCAAGACGACTCTCTTCAAGATCGAGAGCGGGCGCGCGAACCCGACGCTCGACACGCTGCTGGCGCTGGCGGACTACTTCAGCGTCGCGATCGGAGATCTCCTCGGCGCCGAGGAGATCTCGCCGATCGACATCGTTCGCGCCCACAGCGAGGGGATCGACATCTCGGGTACGGCGGTCAGCGCGGCGCTGATCCGCAGCATGGTCGTCGGCTCGACGCTCGTCGAGGTCGTCGACGTCGCGATCCACCCGGGTTTGTGGGAGACGTCCGTCTCCCATGGCGGCGGCGCGCGCGAGCATGTGCTGGTGCGGCGAGGGCGGGCGATCGTCGGCCCGGTCGGCTTCGAGGTCGAGCTCGACACCGGCGACTACGCGACCTACCTCTCCGATCGCCCCCACCGCTGGGGCAACCCGGGCCGTCAGGACGCGCTGCTGTGGGTGATCCACACCTTCCCGCGCTCCGATCAGGCCTCGAGCGGAGGTAGCGGCGTTCCGCGAGTCTCGAGGCTCTCGCGCTCGGAGGCGACCGCCGCCTCGTCGAAGCGGAAGTAGGAGCGCGGCGGCAGCGGTCCCCAGGTGTTGCTCGAGAAACGGTCGTCGGGCCAGTGGCGGGGCTCGTGATCGCTCTCGAGCACCTCCATATCGACGTAGCACTCGACGATCAGCGGCTCCTCGGTGATCCGCGCGTAGCCGCAGATGTTCTGGGCGATCCCATGTCGGAGCGGTCCCCACGCCAGCCAGCGGCCGTGTTGGGCGAGGTTGTCGAAGAGCGCGCGCAGCGTTCCGAATTCGTAGTAGTCGAACGCGAAGTGGTGAAAGTGCGCGCGGCCCATGTCGACCAGCGCGAGCTGGTGGTGCTCGCTGCTGACGCGCAGCCAGACCCCCGCCTCGCCGAGGTAGTCGGAGACCTGCATGCCGAGGACTTCGGTGGCAAACCGCACCGAGCCCGCCATGTCGGCCGTCAGGCGGTTGATGTGGCCGAGCTTGCGCGGGCGAAGCCCTGGGAGCTCGCTCGTCGTGCGCGCGATCGCCGGCCGGCGGTCCTCCTCTGCCGCGGCCGCGAGGATATGGTGCTCGAAGCCCTCGCCGTCGCGGACGATCAGCGCATCGCCCTCGTCCTCGAACGCCGTTCCCGTGCCAGCGATGTGAGCGCGCGCGTCATCGAGCGTGCAGGAGCGGCGTAGCTGCCAGGCGCAGTGCGCGAAGCCGAGCGGCTGACCGGCGATCAGCTCGAGCGAGAACGGCTCGTAGTCGCAGGCGAGTGTCGCGCGCTCGGCCGTCTGCTCGCGGATCGTCAACCCGAACTGCAGTGAGTAGCGGCGCGCCGCCGCCGTGACGTCGGCGACGCGCAGGCAGACGTGATCGATGCGGCGTAGCGCGATCACGCGGCCAGGCGCTCCTCGCCGCAGTAGATGTTGACGCGCCCACCGCGCGCGAAGCCGGCGAGCGTCATCCCGCGGTCGGCGGCGAGCTCCACTGCCAGCGACGTCGGCGCCCCGACGCCGACTAGGATCGGCGCGCCGGCGACGGCCGCTTTCTGAACGAGCTCGAAGGCCAGCCGTCCGCTCACGCAGAGGATCGAGTCGGCGAGCGGCATGCGACCGTCGCGGAGCGCCGCGCCGATGATCTTGTCCATCGCGTTGTGGCGCCCGACGTCCTCGCGCACGAGCTCGAGCTCGCCGGCGGCGCTGAACAAGCCGGTCGCGTGCAGGCCACCGGTGCGCTCGAACGTCGGCTGACGCAGGCGGTCGGGCAGCGCTGCGAGCAGCTCGCGCGCGACGCGCGGTCCCGTCGCAACCTTTGGCGCATAGACCGAGACCTCCTCGAGTGCGCCCTTGCCGCAGACGCCGCAGCTCGAGGTCGTGTAGAAGCGCCGCAGCCCGGGGTCGCGAAGCAGCGGACCCTTGACCTCGACGACGTTCGCGGCGAGATCCTCGGTCAGGCTGACCTCGCGCGGTTCGTCGATCAGACCCTCGCCGTAGAGAAAGCCAAGCGCGAGCTCCTCGTCGTGGCCGGGCGTGCGCATCGTGACGGCGAGCGGGCGCCCGTCGACGCGGATCTCGAGCGGATCCTCGACGGCGACCTCGTCCTCGACGCCGTCGCGCGTGATCGTGACGCTAGTGCGCGGGCTCACGCCGCGGCTAGGTGTGCGAGGGCTGCCCGGCCAGGGCCGGTGTACGTGCCGCCTCTTCGCTGACGGGACGCACGTCGACGGCCGTGACCTTGTACTCAGGGCAGGCGGTGTTGACATCCACCGAGGGACCGATCAGCAGGTTCGTACGGACCTCGGGGAAGTGGAAGGCGGTGAACACATGGCCGGCCTCGATGCGGTCAGTGATGCGCGCCTCGCACTCGATGCGCCCGTAGCGGCTGCGCACCGACACCACGTCGCCCGACTGCACCCACAGCCGCGCGGCGTCGTCCGGATGGATCTCGAGCCACTCGCGGTCGACGAGCTCGACGTTGCCGGTTCGGCGCGTCATCGTGCCGGAGTTGTAGTGCTGGAGGCGACGACCCGTGATCAGGATCAGTGGGAACTCGGCGTCGGCGCTGTCGCCCGGGGCCTTGTAGGGCAGCGCGGCGAAGCGTCCGCGTCCGCCGGGCAGCGAGAAGCCGTCGGTGTAGAGGGTCGGCGAGTCGGGTCCGTCGGCGGTGACCGGCCACTGCAGGCCGGTGCGACCGATCCGCTTGTGACTTGCGCCGCTGTAGGCGGGCGTGAGACGCGCGATCTCGTCCATCGTGTCCGAGGGCGTCTCCCAGCCCATGTCATGCCCGAGGGCACGGGACATCGAGGTCAGGATCTCAAAGTCGGTCTTCGCCGAGCCGGGCGGGTCGAGCGCCGGTTCCACGAGCTGGAAGCGCCGCTCGGCGTTGATGAAAGTGCCCGACTTCTCAAGAAACGCCGATGCGGGCAGGATCACGTCGGCGTACTTGGTCGTCTCCGTTTCGAAGATGTCCTGGCAGACGAGGAACTCGAGGTTCTCGAGCGCCTTGATCACGTGGGTCGTGTTGGGGTCGGTCTGGGCGACGTCCTCGCCGAAGATCCACATCGCCTTCAGATCGCCGGCGACCGCGGCGTCGAACATTTCCGGGACCTTGTAACCGGGCGTGCGCGAGAGGGGAACGCCCCACGCCGCCTCGAAGCTGCGCGCCACGTCCTCGTCGTCGACGCGACGGTAGTCGGTGTAGGTGTCGGGAAGGGCGCCCATGTCGGAGGAGCCCTGCACGTTGTTCTGGCCGCGAAGCGGCAAAAGCGCCGAACCCGCGCGGCAGAGCTTCCCGCTCATCAGCGCGAGGTTGCAGATCAGCTGGACGACCTCGGAGCCGTACTTGTGCTCGGTGACGCCGAGGCCCCAGATGATCGAGGCGTTCTGGGCCTCGCCGTAGATGTGGGCGGCGGTTTCGACGTCGGCGGCGGGAACGCCAGTGATCTCCGAAACGGCGTCCGGCGCATAGCTCTCGAGCAGCTCCGTGAGCTCCTCGTAACCCTCCGTCTGCTCGTCGATGAACGCGCGGTCGATCAGGCCGTCGCGGGCGGCGACGTGGCAGAGGCCGAGCATCACCGCCGCGTTCGTGCCGGGGCGCGGCGAGAGGTGCAGAACGCCGTAGTCCGCCAACTCGATGCGGCGCGGGTCGATCGTGACCAGCTTCAGCCCGCGCAGCGTCGCCTGCTTGATGCGCGCGCCGACGACAGGATGGCCCTCGGTCGGATTGGCGCCGATGATGATCGCCGCATCCGCCGCGTCGATGTCGCTGAACGAGCCCGTCGCGCCGGACAGGCCGAGTGAACGGCGCATCGCAAACGACGTCGGCGAGTGGCAGACGCGCGAGCAGTTGTCGATGTTGTTGGTGCCGATCGTCGCCCGCATCAGACGCGACATCGCGTAGCAGTCCTCATTGGTCGCGCGCGAGGAGGCAAGGCCGGCGATCGCGTCCGGTCCGTGGGTCTCCTTGATGCGTGTGAGCTCGGAGACGATTCGCGCCGTCGCCTCTTCCCAGGTCGCCAGGCGAAAGCCGCCCGACTCGCGGATCAGCGGTGCCGTGAGGCGATCGCGTGAGCGCGAGAACTGGTGGGCGAAGCGGCCCTTGAGGCACGTGTGGCCCTCATTCGCGGGCCCGTCGAGAGCGGGGCTGATCGAGACGATCTTCCCGTCGCGGACGTGAGCTTCGAGGCGGCACCCGACGCCGCAGTAGCCGCACGTTGTGGTGACACTCGAATCGAAACGTTCGTCGGTCATAGCGGGAGCAGGGTCATCTCCGTGATCGCGTCCGTCGGACAGGTATCGGCGCAGGCGCCGCAGGAGACGCACGCAGAGTCGCGGAACCCCTTGTCAAGGCCTGCGGAAATGTTAGCGGCAAAGCCACGGCCGGTTGCCGTGAGGGCGAATGCGCCCTGGATCTCATCGCAGGCGCGAACGCAGCGCCCGCAGGAGATGCAGAGCTCGTGCTGGAAGGCGAGATAGGGGTGGCGTGTGTCGTGGTCGACGGTGTGAGTGACCCCGGGCCAGCGCGGCGTCCCGACATCCAGCGAGCGCGCGATCGTCGCGAGCTCGGTGTGCGGCTCGGGCGCCACCGGCAGCTCGGAGAGGACGAGCTCGACGATCGCCGTCGCCACGCGCCGCGAGGTCTCATCCTGCGTGTCGATCACCATCCCGTCGCGGCAAGGGGTTGTGCACGCGGGCAGCGGCGCGCGCGCTCCCTCGACTCCCACCAGGCACACCCGGCAGGCGCCGAACGGAGCCTGGCGCTCATCGAAGCACAGCGTCGGCACGTTTGCGCCCGCGGCGCGGATCGCGCTCAGGATCGTCGTTTCCGGCTCTACCTCGACCGCTCGCCCATCGACGGTGACCTCCATCAGGCGAGCCCCAGCTCGTCGCTGAAATGGGCAAGCAGGCTCCGGATCGGCGCCGGCATTCCGCCGCCGTGCGCGCACAGCGAGCCGACCTCGAGCGCCTCGAGCAGTTCCTCGAGCCGTGCGCGGTCGACGGGCGCCGCGGAGTCGAACATGTCGTGGGCGCGGCGCAGGCCGATCCGGCAGGGGAAGCACTTGCCGCAGCTCTCGTGCGCCCCGAAGCGCAGCAGGTGGCGCGCGAGGTCGCGCATGTTCGTCGTTTCGTCGAAGCCGACGATGCCGCCGTGCCCGACCATGCACCCGCGCGCCGCGAGCGCGTCGAAGTCAAACGGCGTGTCGAGCTGCGAGGCGGGCAGGATCCCGGCGAGCGGGCCGCCGATCTGCAGCGCCTTGATCGAG
>DATGHN010000123.1:0-2503 GCA_035308005.1 Solirubrobacteraceae bacterium | reverse complement strand
TCCGCAAGAGCATCCCGCGGAAGCGGCCCGCACCAGACCAGCACGCGGCGCAGCCGCCGCGCCTCGGCGTCGAGCACGGCGTGCCGGTGCGTTTCCCGGCGCCGGCGCCCGGCGGGTCGCTCCATCTCGCGCATATCTCCGTAATACCGCGCCGCAGCGCCCTTTCGGGAGGCACGCGTCACGGCGGTGACCGTCAGAGATCTGACAGCCACCGCCGCCGGGAGGGTCAGGTGGGCGGGGGTACGATGCGAACGTGGCCGTCGCCTCGGAGGATCGCCGCATCAGCAGGCCGATCGTCTGCCTGCTCGACGACCTGCCCGACATCGAGGATTCGATCCCCCCGGAGCAGCTTGCCGGGGCGCGGCGCGACCTGCGCGCCGCCGTCGTCACGCTCCAGGAGGGCGCGTCGCTCGAGTCCCAGTGGCCGCGCTCGATGCTCGATGGAGCGGGGCTGCTCGTCCTCGACGGCTTGCTCCTTCGCCGCGTCGGGATCGACGGCCGCTACGGCTGCGAGCTGCTCTCGACGGGCGACCTGCTGAGGCCATGGCAGCGCGAGGAGGCGGCTGCGTCGATGGCGCATCGATCGGGGTGGCGGGTTCTTAAACGCTCGCGACTCGCCCAGCTCGACGTCGCGTTCCTACGTCGCGCCGGCGCCTACCCCGAGGTCCTTGGCGCGCTCGTCGCGCGCTGCCTTCGCCGCTCGCGCTCCCTCGCGGTCAACATGGCGATCGTCCACCACCCGCGCGTCGAAACGCGCGTGCACATGCTGCTGTGGCACTTCGCGGATCGCTGGGGCACGGTGCGCAAGGACGGAGTCTTGTTGCCTGTCCCGCTCACGCATGCGCTGCTCGCCGATCTCGTGGCCGCGCAGCGTCCGACCGTGAGTGCGGCGATCGGGGCGCTTCAGCGGGAGGGCAGCGTCGAGCGCGTCGACGGCGGCTGGATGCTCCACGGCTCCCCGCCCGGTGAGCTCGTGACGCCGTCTGATCTCTGACAGGCGACGTCCCGGCGAGGAGCGCCGTGGTCGATCAGCCTTAGGTGGGCACCTCTCGGATCAGCAATGAGCGTGGTTTCACGCTGATCGAGCTCCTCGTCACCGTGCTGATCATCGGTGTCCTCGCGGCGATCGCGATCCCAGCGCTCGGCAATGCCCGTGCCAAGGGCGGTGACGCCCCGTCGCTCGCGCTTCTGCGGACCGCGCAGGTCGCAGCCGAGAGCGCCGCTCTTAACGCCGGCGGGAGCTACACCGCGACGACGACGGCGTTCCTGCATACCTTCGAGCCCGCGATCGCCGTCACCAAGGCGGGCTCGCCGGCCTGGCTCAGCATCGCCCGTGGAACGGCCAGCGGCTACACGCTGACCGCGACATCGACCGCCACCGGCAACCGCTTCACGGTCGTGCGAAACGCGAACGGAACGTTCACTCGCACGTGCACGATCCCGTCAAAGACGAGCTCGCACGGCGACTGTCGCGTCACCACAGGGACGAACGGAACCTGGTAGGCGCTAGCGGCCGACGAGCTCGGCGCCGCGAGTCCGGAACCGCTCGACGCCGGCGAGCTTGATCTCCTCGTAGCCGCGCACCAGCTCCGGAAGCTCGGCAACCTCGACCGCTGTCGCTAGCGTGTCTGCCGTCAGGCGCACCAGGGCGGCATCGACGAGCGCGCTGTACTCGCCGGGAAGCGCGCGCTCGACCCGCCGCACATGCGTGCGCGCAAACAGGTCAAACGGCGTACCGCGTACGGGGCGCGCTGCTCGCAGCAGGCGGAGCAGCGGAACGAACCAGCGTCCCAGCCGCAGCTTGCGCTTCATGCCGAGCGCGCGCAGCAGGGGCGGGTGCAGGTGAAAGACCGGGCGCGATCCAGCCGGCAGCGACGCAATCCAGTCGAGGTGAAGGCGCGCGACCTCGTACTCGTCCTTGTAGGCCGTCAGCTTGTGCATCCCGCGCGCGAAGGCCTCGGCGATCGCGCTCGATCCGGGCACGCGCTCACCCTCGATCGCGGCGACTCGCGCGACCGCGTCGACATACGGGCGCGCAGCCTTCTCCCCACCCCACCCGAGCAGGTCATCGACGCGAATCTCGACGAGCCGGCGAAGCTCCGAGCGCTCGGGGCCGATGCTCGCCGCAAGCGCGGCGGCCCGGGGCGAGACCTCCTCCTCGAGCCAGCCGGCGTCGGTCAGCTCCTCCGCCACGAGGTCGGGCTCGGCGACCCACGCGCGACCCCAGGCGAACGCGGCGAGGTTGGCCTCGACGTTGACGCCGTTGAGGCGCAGCGCCTCCTCGATCGAGTCAAGCGACAGTGGCAGCGCTCCGCGCTGCCACGCCGCGCCGACCACGATCACGTTGGCGGTCGTCGCGTCGGAGAAGATCCGGTCGGCCATCAGCTGGGCGTCGAGGGAGACGTTGTCGGCGGCGCGCGTGGAGGCCTGCACGGCGTGGTGGGCAGCCTCGACGTCGGGCGAGCTCGCCTCGACGTCGATGACCATCTGCGCCGTCGGCGAG
>DATGHN010000122.1:0-4006 GCA_035308005.1 Solirubrobacteraceae bacterium | reverse complement strand
GGCGATTCGCTCGGTCGTCGCCGCGCCGAAGACGTGCAGAACGAGCTCCCCGACGGGGTCGGCTGAGAGGTGGCAATAGCCAATCAGCTCGGCCCAGCTTGCGTAGCTCGACACGCGCTGATCCATCCGGTTGGCTTCGATCAGGCGCTCGAAGGGCTCGCGCGGAAGGGAACACTCGGCGATCGTCGGTTCGAGCGCCTTCATCAGCGGATGCTCGGCGTCGCGGGAGTAAGCACGTCCAAGCTCTTCCTCGAGCCAGTCGAGCGCCGCGAGGCGGTCGCCGGGCTGGTCGTCGCCGAGCTGGTCGACGAGCCGCGCAAAGCCGTAGATCGCGAGCAGGTGGCGGCGGAGACGGGATGGGAGCAGCCGCGAGGCGACCGAGAAGTTCTCGGTCGCGGCGCGCGCCATGATCGGCTCGGGGTTCGGCGCTTCGTGCATGAACCGCTGGAGCGTGACATACCGCGGGGGTCGGGCGGACGCCGGGACCGGATCTCATATAAGATTCAGTCTCAGTAAGGATGCCGCGCCGAACTGTGATCCTCGCGCTCGCCGCCGCAGCCGCGCTCGCCATATGCGGATGCGGCACGACGCCGGCTCCGGCCGGGCTCAGCGTCGTCGCGGCGGAGAATTTCTGGGGCTCGATCGCGAGCCAACTCGCCGGATCGACGGCGAAGGTGACGAGCATCATCACCAACCCGGCCACGGATCCCCACAGCTACGAGCCGACTTCGGCCGACGCCCGCACGATGGCCGAGGCGCGTCTGGCGATCGTCAACGGCATCGGCTACGACGCGTGGGCGTCGCGCCTCCTCTCCGCAAGCCCGCTCGCCGGCCGCCGTGTTCTGAACGTCGGGTCCAGGCTCGGGATCGGAGCGGGCGGCAATCCCCACCAGTGGTACTCCCCCGCGGTGGTCGCGGAGGTATCTCGCGCGATCACAGCCGACCTGGTGCGGTTGGCTCCCGCCCGCCGAGCGTACCTCGAGGCGCGCCTTCACTGGTTCCAGACGCGCGCCCTGGCGCGCTACCACAGCCTCATCGCGACGATCCGGGCCCGCTTTTCGGGGGCGCCGATCGGATACAGCGAGAGCATCTTCGCGCCGCTCGGCACCGCGCTTGGGCTGCGCTTCGAGACGCCGCCGTCGTTCGCGCGCGCCGTCGCGGAGGGAACCGAGGTGAGCGCTGCGGACCTCCTGACCGTCGAGCGGCAGGCGAGCCGGCGCGAGATCCGCGTCTGGGTGTTCAACAGCCAGAACGCGACGCCGGAGGTCGCCCACGTCAACGCGCTGGCGCGCGCCGCGGGGGTTCCCGTCGCGACGGTGACCGAGACCCTGTCGCCTGCCACCGACTCATTCGAGCAGTGGCAGGTCAGCGAGCTCGAGGGCCTGCTGCGCGCTCTCGAGCGGGGGACCAAGCACTGACGCTCGCAGCCCAACTGCGCAGCGCGAGCGTCGCCCGTGCCGAGCGGGTCGTATGGAGCGCGGTGGATCTCGACCTCGCGGCCGGGGAGTTCGTCGCCATCCTCGGTCCCAACGGCGCGGGAAAGTCCACCTTCCTCGAGGTCCTCCTCGGCCTGCTGCCGCTGCGCGCCGGCAGCGCCACCGTGCTCGGCGCCCCGGCCGGCGAACGCCGTGAGCGGATCGGCTACCTGCCACAGCGCCGCGCGTTTGACAGCGGCGTTCGCGTGCGCGGGCGAGATCTTGTCGCGCTCGGATTGGACGGCGCGCGGTGGGGAATCCCGCTCCCCGGTCGCGGCGCCGGCGGGCGCGCGCGCATCGACGCCGTGCTCGCGGAGGTCGGCGCCCTTGACTACGCGAATCGGCCGATCGGCGAATGCTCGGGCGGTGAGCAACAGCGGCTGCTAATCGCCCAGGCGCTCGTCCGCTCGCCCGAGATGCTCCTGCTCGACGAGCCGCTCGAAAGCCTCGATCTCCCAAATCAGGCGTCGGTCTCGGCGCTTGCGGCGCGCTTCTGCCGCGAGCGCGGGATCACCGTCGTCCTCGTCGCCCACGACCCAAACCCGCTGCTTCCCTACGTCGACCGCGTCGTCTACTTCGGCGGTGGCCGGGTGATGGCCGGCTCACCCGCAGAGGTGATCACCACGGAAGCGCTGAGCGCCCTGTATGGGGCCGGCGTCGAGGTGCTTCATCGAAGCGACGGCCGCCTTGTGGTAGTCGGCCAGCCCGACACTCCAGCGCATCACCACGAGCATTGAGCACCACCTTCTCCGCCAACCCAGTGACCGATCTGCGCGAACTGCTCGCGTACCCGTTCATGGTGCACGCCCTCCAGGCGGGAACGATCGTCGCCGTCACGGCCGCTCTGATCGGCTGGTTCGTCGTCCTGCGGCGAGAGAGCTTCGTCTGCCACACGCTGTCGGTGATGTCGTTCCCGGGCGCGAGCGGCGCCGCGCTCGCGGGTCTCCCGCTCGCCTCGGGCTACTACGCCTGCTGCGTGGCCGGCGCGCTCGTCGTGGCGGCGGGCTCGCGGGCGGCAGGCGGTCGCCGCAGCCTCGCGCACGAATCGGCCGTCGTCGGCACGATCGGCGCCGTCGCGCTCGCCCTCGGCTTCCTGTTCCTGTCGCTCTACGGCGGCATTCTCGAGGACCTCGAGACGCTGCTGTTCGGCTCCGTGGTGGGCATCACGAGCGGGCAGGTCGACACGCTGCTGATCGTCTGCGCCGCCTCGGTCGTCGCGCTCGCGGCGATCGGACGGCCGCTCCTCTACACGTCGGTTGACGAGCAGTCCGCCCGCGCCGCCGGGGTACCGGTCGGCGCCGTGGGCGTCGCCTTTCTCGTCCTGCTCGCCCTTGCGATCGCCGCGATCGCCCAGATCGTCGGCGTGCTGCTGACCTTCGCGCTGCTGGTCGCGCCCGCGGCGACGGCACAGCTCCTCACGCCGCGGATCGGCCGCGCACTGGCGCTGGGGGTCGTGATCGCCCTGATCGAGGTGTGGGCGGCAATGGTCGCCTCCTACTTCACGAACATCGCGCTCGGCTTCCTCGTCACCACGATCGCGCTCGTCGCCTACGGCGGCGCTCGGATCGCGAGGCGCTGATGTTCTCGGTGCCATTCATCCGCGACGCGCTTTTCGCCGGGTCGCTCGTTGCGGCCGCGAGCGGCCTGCTTGGCTACTTCATCGTCCTGCGCGCCCAGGTGTTCGCCGGCGATGCGCTCAGTCACGTGGCCTTCACCGGCGCGCTCGCCGCGGCTGCGGCGGGAATCGACCTGCGCGCCGGCCTGTTCGTGGCAACGATCGCCGTCGCGCTCCTGCTCGCGGCGCTCGGCGAGCGAGCGAGCGCCGACGACGTCACGGTCGGCGTCGTCTTCGCCTGGGTCCTGGGGGTCGGCGTGCTGCTGCTCGACGTGTTCAACTCCCGATCCGGCGGATCGAGCGGCGTGATCGGCGCCCGAGCGCTGTTCGGCTCGATCTTCTCGCTGAGCGGCTCCTCGACGCTGGTCGCCGCGGTTGTCGGGCTGGGCCTGATCGCTGCGACGCTTGTGATCGCGCGACCGCTGTTGTTCGCCTCGCTTGACCCGGCGGTTGCGCTCGCCCGCGGTGTGCCAGTGCGTGCGCTCGGCGCGGCCTTTCTCGTGCTCGTCGGGGCCGATGCGGCCGAGGCGAGCCAGGCGATCGGAGCGCTGCTACTGCTCGGCCTGCTCGCTGCACCGGCCGGCGCCGCGCACCGGCTGACCTCGAATCCCTATGCAGGGATGGCGCTGGCGGTGATCCTCGCGGTCGCCTCGGTCTGGATCGGCGTCGCGCTCAGCTACGCCCTCCCGGCGCTTCCGCCCGGCGCCACGATCGTGCTCGCCGCGGCGGCGATCTATGCCGCCACGCTGGTCGGCGGCGCGGGCCGGGTTCTACGATGGGCGAGATGAGCGACGAGCGCGACTGGGCCCGCGAGGCCGGCGACCGCCTCGCCGCGGCGGGCTACCGGAGCGGCGGCGCCCGACGCGCCGTGATCAGGCTGCTCGACCGCCAGAGCTGCGCGCTGTCGGCGGTCGAG
>DATGHN010000121.1:0-12674 GCA_035308005.1 Solirubrobacteraceae bacterium | reverse complement strand
CAGCACCTCGACGAGCAGCTCGCGCCGCATCGGCTTTGGCACGTAGTCGTCCATGCCGGCCTCGAGGCAGCGCTCCTGATCGCCCTTCATCGCGTGGGCGGTCATCGCGATCACCGGTGTACGCCGGCCGCCGGCCTCGCGGCGGCGCAGCTCGGCGGTCGCCTCGTAGCCGTCCATCACCGGCATCTGGCAGTCCATCAGGACCGCGTCGTAGGGACGTACGGCGAGCGCCTCGAGCGCCTGCTGCCCGTCCGCGGCGACGTCCGTCGCGCAGCCGCAGCGCTCGAGCGTTCGCACCGCAACGACCTGGTTGACCGGGGAATCCTCGACGACCAGCACAAGCGGGGTGCGCTCCCACAGCGACTCGCCGGCGCCGGCGCTCGCGGCGCGGGACTCCGCGTGGGCCCGCTCGGCAACCGTCTCGAGCGGCACCTCGACGCTGAATGTCGAGCCCTTGCCGGGCTCGCTCTCGCAGCCGATCGTCCCGCCCATCAGCTCGACCAGCTCGCGCACGATCGCGAGGCCGAGGCCCGTCCCGCCGTAGATGCGCGTCGTTGAGACATCGGCCTGCGTGAAGGGCTCGAACATCCGGCTCAGCACGGCGGGGTCGATGCCGATGCCGGTATCGCTGACCGCGATCCGCACCAGCAGCCCCTCGCCGTCGGGGCTCGGGCCGCCGCCGGCGCGCACCGTCACCTTGCCGACGGACGTGAACTTGATCGCGTTGGCGACGAGGTTGAGGAGGATCTGACGCAGCCGGCGGGCGTCGCCGCGCACGCGCCGCGGCGCGTTGGGATCGACCGCGACATCGAGCTCGATTCCGTTGGAGCGCGCCTGGGTCGCGCCCATCGCGCAGGCCGCCTCGATCGCCTCGTGCAGGTCGAACTCGGAGATGTCGAGCTCGAGCTGCCCGGCTTCGATCTTCGAGAGGTCAAGGATGTCGTTGATCAGCGACAGGAGCTGCTCGCCGGAGCGCGCGACCTGCTCCACGTAGCCGCGCTGCTCGGCACCGAGCTCGGTGTCAAGCAGCAGGTCCGCCATGCCGATCACGCCGTTCATCGGCGTGCGGATCTCGTGGCTCATGTTGGCGAGGAAGGCCGACTTCATGTTCGACGCCTCGACCGCCCTGTCGTGGGCCGCCGCGGTCTCGGCCGCCGTGCGGTTCTGCTCGGTGACGTTGATGCACAGCGCCATCCGGCAGTCGCGGTTGTCGAAGATCAGGTCGTCGGAGTTGACGGCGACCTCGATGACGGTTCCGTCCTTGTACATGTGGCGCGAAGCGATGCCGATCTCCGTGCCGCGCAGGGTCGAGCCGTCCGGCGTCTGGACGTGCGCGACGAATTCGGCGAGTCCCTCCGTAGGCCGGATCTCCGTCACCTTCATCTGCAGGAACTCCTCGCGCGTCCAGCCGTAGGCGACGACCGCGGCGTTGCTCACGGCGAGGATCTCGAAGTTGTCGCGGTCGTAGATGAAGACCGGTTGCGGGTTGCGCTCGAACAGCATCCGGTGCTGGCGGTCGCTCGCGGCAAGCAGCTCCCTGCTCGCCGTCAGCGCTCGCTCGATCTCGATCTGGGAGGTGATGTCGCGCGAGGTCCCCCAGGTGCCGACGACCCGCCCTCGCTCGTCGCGCAGCGGCAGCTTGGTGGTCGAGAGCCACACGTCGGGGCGGTCGGGGAAGGTCTCGATCTCGACCTGCGCGATCAGCGGCTCGCCGGTCTCCATGACCCGCTCCTCGTCGGCGAAGACGGCGTGGGCGCGCGACTCGCCGAGCAGCTCGGCGGCGGTCTTACCGGTGATCGCCTCGGCATTCGGCTGGCCGGGCAGGCCGGCGGCGAAGCCGGCGCTCGCCAGCAGCACATGTCCCTGCGTGTCCTTGAAGACGACCCGCTCGCCTCGATTGGCGAGCAGGTTGCGCAGGCACAGCAGCTCGATCTCCTCGTGAGAGAGCATGTGGAGAGGCGCGTCGGGTTGCAGATCGCTCAACGGATGGCCCCTTGGCCATCATCGGCTGTTTAGGCCCCCAAATTGAGTGTTTTGTTGCTTGTGGGCGCGCTGCCTCAGCGATTGACTACCGACATGTCGGCATAGCGCTCGCCGACCGCCGCGCCAACCGGTGCGGCCTCGTCGACCTCGCGCAGCTCGGCAGCGCTCAGAACGACCTCGAGCGCCCCGACGTTCTCCTCCAGATAGGCGATCCGCCGCGTGCCGGGGATCGGCGCCACGTCATCGCCCTGGTGAAGGAGCCAAGCGAGCGCGAGCTGGCCCGGCGTGCAGCCCTTGTCGGCGGCCAGCGCGCGCACGCGCGTGACAAGCTCGAGGTTGCGCGCGAAGTTCTCGCCGATGAAACGCGGCGAGTGGCGGCGAAAGTCGTCGGGCGCGAGATCCTCCACCGAGCGGATCTCGCCGCTCAGGAAGCCGCGCCCGAGGGGGCTGTAGGGGACCAGTCCGATCCCCAGCTCTCGCGCGGTCGGCACGATCTCGTCCTCGATGTCGCGACTCCACAGCGACCATTCGCTCTGCAGGGCCGTGATCGGGTGCACGGCGTGCGCGAGGCGAATCGTCTGCGCGGAGGCCTCGGAGATCCCGAGGTGGCGGACCTTGCCGACCTGGACGAGTTCCCTCAGCGCGCCCCAGGTCTCCTCGATCGGCACGGAGTCGTCGACGCGGTGCTGGTAGTAGAGGTCGATGTGATTGGTCGCCAGGCGTCGTAGCGAGGCGTCGCAGCATTCCCGCACGTACTCGGCGTCGCCGCGGATGCCGAGCCGCTCCCCGTGCTCGCCGCGCCAGTTCCCGAACTTCGTCGCCAGGACCACCTCGTCGCGCCGGCCGGCGATCGCCCTCCCGACGAGCTCCTCGTTGACGAACGGCCCGTACATGTCGGCCGTGTCGAGGAAGTTGACGCCGAGGTCGAGCGCGCGATGGATCACGGCGACCGACTGCTCGTCGTCGGCCGGCCCGTAGAACTCGGACATCCCCATGCATCCCAGTCCGAGCGCCGAAACCTCGAGTCCGTCGCTGCCAAGCCTACGCGTCTGCATTTACGCCGCTCCCGGTCCGTGGTCGAGGAGCGGACGTTATCGAGAGCGCCGCGTCAGGCCTCCTCCTCGCCGCGCTCCGCGCGTCGCTGATCGCGTTCGCTGCGCGTGCCCTGCTCGCTGCGCGCGAGCGCATCGGCAAGTCGAGCACGCTCCTGCTGGACGATCCACAGGCGAATCCTGCGCTCGGCGAGATGGTCTGCTCTCCGCATCGGGTCTCCCGGTCGTGGACGACGTGGGCGACAACGATGTTCCGCTACTGAGTTCGCGCCCACCTCGGACCGTTGGCCCAAGTCGCGGCGCTCGGCTGCGCCGTGCGGCTAATCTTGCCGCCGTGGAAGGCGAGCTTCGCTGGGGGCTGATCGGGACCGGGGGGATCGCCGCGACGTTCGCCGCCGATCTCGAGCGCACCGACTCGGGCCGGGTCGTCGCGGTCGGCTCGCGGCGGCAGGAGACCGCCGACGCCTTCGCCGAGCGCTTCGGCATCCCCAAGCGCCACCCAAGCTACGAGGCCCTCGTCGAGGATCCCGACGTCGACGCCGTCTACGTCGCCACGCCGCACCCGATGCATCTACCCGACGCGACGCTTGCCCTGCAAGCCGGAAAGCCCGTGCTGGTCGAGAAGCCGTTCACGATCGACGCCGCGCAGGCGCGCGAGCTCGTCGCCCTGGCCCGCTCCCGCGGCGTCTTTGCGATGGAGGCGATGTGGACCCGTTTTCTCCCGCACGTGCGGGCGATCCGCGAGATCCTCGCGCTCGGCGAGCTCGGTGAGATCGTGACCGTCATCGCCGACCACGGCCAGTGGTTCGCCGCCGACGGATCGCATCGCCTCTTCGCCCCCGAGCTCAGCGGCGGTGCGCTGCTCGACCTCGGCATCTACCCCGTGTCGTTCGCCTCGATGGTGCTCGGGACGCCGCAGCGCGTTCGCGCGATCATGACGCCGGCCTTCACCGGCGTCGACGCGCAGACGTCGATGGTCTTCTCCTACTCCTCCGGGGCCCAGGCGATCCTGACCTCCACCCTTGCCGCCAAGAGCCCGACGCGCGCGGCGATCGTCGGCACGCGCGCGCGGATCGAGATCGATGGCGACTTCTACCGCCCGACCTCCTTCGAGGTGATCACGAAGGACGGCGAGCGCACGGCGCATCCGCTCGCCGCCCCCGACGAGGGCGGGCTTCGCTACGAGGCCGACGAGGTCGCCCGCTGCCTGCGCGAGGGTCTGCTCGAGAGCCCGTTGATGCCGCTCGATGAAAGCGTCTCGATCATGGAGACGATGGACGCGGTGGTCGCCTCCGCCAGAGGCTGAGCGCCTGCGCCGCCGCGGCCTTCCCGACGATATGTTTGGCGGTGCGTGGGAGAGACGGCGACGCAGGTTGTGACCGCTTCGGCGGGCGAGCACGACGGCGGCGGGGTGGCCGCTGTCGGTTGTCGCGCGCTTCGAAAGTCCTACGGCGCCGTCGCGGCGGTCGACGGCGTCGACCTCGAGATCGCCGAGGGCGAGTTCTTCACGATGCTCGGCCCGTCGGGTTCGGGCAAGACGACGCTGCTGCGCATGATCGCCGGCTTCGAGCGCCCCGACTCGGGCGCGATCGAGCTGGCCGGCGTCGACGTCACCCAGATGCCGCCCTACGCGCGCGATGTCAACACGGTCTTCCAGGACTACGCCCTGTTCCCGCACATGAACGTGCTCGAGAACGTCGAGTACGGCCTGCGCGTCAAGCGAGTGCCACGCGCGCAGCGCCGCCGCCGCGCCGAGGCCGCGCTCGAGATGGTCCGCCTTCCGGGCCTCGGCGGCCGCAAGCCCGTGCAGCTCTCCGGCGGCCAGCGCCAGCGCGTCGCGCTGGCGCGGGCGATCGTCAACGAGCCGCAGGTGCTGCTGCTCGACGAGCCGCTCGGCGCGCTCGACCTCAAGCTTCGCCAGGAGATGCAGCTCGAGCTCAAGCGCATCCAGCGCGAGGTCGGGATCACGTTCGTGTTCGTGACGCACGATCAGGAGGAGGCGCTGACGATGAGCGACCGCCTCGTCGTCCTCAGCGAAGGCCGGATCGAGCAGCTGGGCACGCCGATCGAGGTATACGAGCACCCGGCGAGCGCGTTCGTCGCGGGCTTCATCGGGTCCTCGAACGTCCTCGAGCGCGGCGCTCGGCGGTTCACGATCCGCCCCGAGAAGATCCGCATCCTGGCCGACGGCGAATTGCCGGCCGCGGGAGCACACCACGAGCGCGGCCGGATCGAGGACGTCATCTACCTCGGGGCGGTGACGCGCTACGTCGTGGCGCTCGAGGCGGGCGGGACGGTGACGGTTGTGAAGCAGAACTTCGAGACAGCCGCGGACGCCGAGCGCGAGCGCGGACGCGACGTGGTCGTCACCTGGCGTGACGACCAGATCTATGAGATTGGGGCGGCGGCAGCGCCGCCGCACGACGAGGAGGACGGCTGATGAGACACACGAGCAAGAAGCGAGGCTTTGGCGGCGCGCTGGTGGCCGCCGCGGTGGCGGCCCTGGTGGCGGTGGTGCTCGTCCCGGCCGCCGCGACCGCGGGGAGCACCACGAGCGCGCTCACCGTGCCGACCGCGAACATGCCGGTGCAGAGCACGATCGGCAAGGGCGAGGGTCATCTCAACCTGATCGCCTGGGAGGGCTACGTCCAGCCTGAGTGGACCAAGCCGTTCGAGAAGTCGACGGGTTGCCAGGTCAACGTCAAGTACGCGGGAACGTCGAGCGACATGGTGTCGCTGATGGCGAACGGTGGCGGCGGCCAGTACGACCTCGTGTCGGCGTCCGGCGACGCGGACCTGCGGCTCATCTACGGCGGCGACGTGCGGCCGGTCAACATCTCGCTGATCCCGTCCTGGAAACAGTTCTACCCGTTCCTGCAGTCGCCGTCGTTCAACACGATCGCCGGCAAGCACTACGGCGTCTCGTTCGAGTTCGGGCCCAACATCCTGCTCTACTCGACGAAGACCTTCAAGACGGCGCCGACGTCGTGGTCGGTGATCTACAACAGCAAGTACAAGGGCCAGATCACGATCCCGGACAACCCGATCCAGATCGCCGACGCGGCTCTGTATCTGTCCAAGTCGCAGCCGAAGCTCGGCATCAGCGATCCCTTTGAGCTCACTCAGCCGCAGTTCAACGCGGCCGTCGCACTGCTCAAGTCAGAGCACCCGCTGATCAAGAAGTACTGGGACCTCGCCTCGCAGGAGATCTCGCTGTTTGCGAGCGGCACGACCGTCGTGGGCGCCGCCTGGCCGTATCAGGAGACGACGCTCGCCGGCCAGCACGACGCCGTCGCCTCGACGATCCCCAAGGAGGGCGCGACCGGCTGGGCCGACACGTGGATGCTCGCGACCAAGGCCCCCGACCCCAACTGCGCCTACAAGTGGATGGCGTACATGTCGACGCCCAAGATCCAGGCCCAGGACGCCGACTCCTATGGCGAGACGCCGGCCAACACGCAGGCCTGCTCGATCATGGACACGATCGCCAAGGGCTCCTGCGCGGGATACCACGCCAATGCGCCGCAGTCCTACTTCCAGACGATCAAGTTCTGGAAGACGCCGCTCGCGACGTGCGACAACGGCAAGAACGACTGCGTTCCGTTCCAGCAATGGGTCACTGCATGGACACAGATAATCGGATGACGCGGTAGCCGGTAAGTGCCGGCCGCCGCTAACACGGCGGAGGAGCGGGTGAGCGGAACGGCCCGCGTGTCGGCGGCGCTTTGGCGTCGCGCCTGGCTGCGGGCCACGCTCACTCTGACCCCTCCGCTGGCGTGGTTCCTCGTCATCTACCTGGCGTCACTGGCGCTGATGCTGGTGACGGCGTTCTGGACGGTCAACCCGTTCACCAACGTCCTCGAGCACAACTGGAGCTTCGCCAACTTCAACCAGCTGTTCACCTCGACCTACGGGACGATCATCGCCCGCACGGCCGAGATGGCGGCGCTCGTCACCGCGACCGACATCGCCCTCGCGCTGCCGTTCGCCTACTACATGGCGCGCGTCGCCTCGCAACGGACGCGGCGGTTGCTCTTCACCGCGATCCTCTTGCCGTTGTGGGCGAGTTACCTGGCGCGCGTCTACGCCTGGATCGTGATCCTCCAGAAGGGCGGCACGCTCAGCTGGGCCTTCTCGCAGCTCGGCCTCGGGCCGCTCAACATCGGCTACACGAACACCGCGATGTGGCTGGTGTTCTCGTATATCTGGCTGCCGTTCATGATCGTCCCCGTCTATGGCGCGCTCGAGCGGATCCCCGACTCGCTGATCGAGGCTTCGGGCGACCTCGGCGGGCGCGGCTGGCGGACGCTTCGCAGCGTCGTGGGGCCGCTCGCGCTGCCGGGGATCGTCGCGGGCTCGATCTTCACCTTCTCGCTGACGCTCGGCGACTTCATCACGCCGCTGTTGGTCGGCGGGGCGAACTCGCAGTTCATCGGCAACGTCATCTATTCGAACCTCGGAACGGCGAACAACCTCCCGTTCGCGGCGACCCTCTCGCTCGTCCCGATCGCGATCATGACGGTCTATCTGCTCGGCGCCCGCGCGCTCGGCGCATTCGAGGCGCTCTGATGGAGGGGCGCGCGACGCGGATCGGCCTGCGGCTGTGGACCGCCGGGGTGCTCGCGTTCCTGTTCGTCCCGATCGCGATCATCTTCCTCTACGCCTTCAACAGCTCGACGATCCAGACCTGGCCGATCGGGCACCTCAGTACGAAGTGGATCTCGGTCGCCTGGAACGACCCCCAGGTTCACGCCGCGCTGTGGCTGTCGGTGAAGGCGGGGCTGTTCGCGACAGCGGTCGCGCTCGTCCTGGGGTCGGCGGCGGCGTTCGGCGTGCACCGCTTCCGCTTCTTCGGGCGCGAGGCGATCTCGCTGCTGCTAGTGCTGCCGCTCGCTCTGCCGGGAATCATCACCGGCATCGCGCTCAACTCCGCGTTCGCCTACGCCGGGGTGAACCTGTCGCTTTTGACGATCGTCATCGGGCATGCCACCTTCTGCATCGTCGTCGTCTACAACAACGTCCTCGCGCGGCTGCGCCGCGTTTCGGGCACCCTCTATGAGGCCTCCGCGGACCTCGGCGCCCACGGGTTCTTTACGTTTCGCACGATCACCCTGCCGACGCTGCAGACGGCGATCATCTCTGCGGCGCTGCTGGCCTTCGCGCTGTCCTTCGACGAGGTGATCGTGACGACGTTCACCGCCGGGGCGCAGAACACGCTGCCGCTTTGGATCTTCGGCGCGATCCGCCTCGGCCAGCAGCTTCCCGAGGTGAACGTGGTGGTCGGGGCGGTGCTGCTGTTGACGATAATTCCGGTGACGGTCGCGGCGCGGCTGACCGGCGGCGGCGGCGTGACTCGCGCCTCGGCGGCGGGGGCATTAGAGTGAGCGCCGTGACGGTGAGGGACCGGACGATCGAGGCCTCCGATGGGCGCACGCTCTGCGTGCAGGAGGGCGGCCAGCTCGACGGGCGCGCCGTGCTGTGGCACGGCGGGACGCCGAACTCGCGGCTGCTCTTCCCACCCGACATCGAGGTCGCCGGGCGCCAGGGGGTACGCATGATCTCCTACGACCGGCCGGGTTACGGGGACTCGACCCCCCAACCGGGACGCAACGTCGCCGACTGCGTGGCGGACGTGCGCGCGATCGCGCAGGGGCTCGGGATCGAGCGGCTCGCGGTAATGGGGGGTTCTGGTGGCGGCCCGCATGCGCTCGCCTGCGCAGCTCTGCTGAGCGATCTGGTGCCGGCGGTCGCGGTCCTCGCCTCGCCGGTTCCGTTCGGCGCCGAGGGAATCGACTACTTCGCCGGGCAGGGCGAGCTCAACGTCGAGGACACCAAGCTCTTGCTGGCCGATGAGGAGGCGGCGCGGCGCAAGTGCGAGAGCGACCGCCTGGAGATGCTCGCGGCCGAACCGCCGGAGCTGTTCGATTTCCTCCAGACGCTGCTCTCGCCCGTCGACGCCGCGGCGATGACGCCGGAGTTGGTTGAGCACCTGGTCCTCGGCACGCACGACGCCATGGGAGAGAGCTCGGAGGGCTGGTGGGAGGACAACCTCGCGCTGATCGGCGACTGGGGTTTCGATCTCGAGACGATCGAGACGCCGGTCCTGCTTCGCCACGGGCGCCAGGACCGCTTCGTGCCCTTCGGCCACGGCGAGTGGCTGGCCGGGCACGTTCCCGGCGTCGAGGCGATCCTGACCGAGGACGACGGGCATTTGACGCTGACGACACGCCACCTCTCCTCGATTTTCGAGTGGCTCGTCGAACGGCTCGACTGACGGAGGCTCAGACTTTGATCCGGGTGTTGTCCGGGTCGTAGAGGACGTCCGCCGCGACGAGCGCCTCGACCGGCTCGCCGAGCACCTCGACGGCGACCGCCGCGCCCTCGTCGAGGTCGGCGGGAATGCTCGCCAGCGCGACGTTGCGCCCGAGCGTGAACGCGTAGGCGCAGCTGCGCACGCGCCCCGCGACCTCGCCGTCGAGACGCACCGCCTCGCCGCCGTAGAGGCGTAGGTACTCGCCGCCGCCGACCAGCAGCGTGCGCAGCCGCCGCCGCGGCGCGCCGGCCGTGGCGAGCGCGGCCGAGCCGATGAACTCCTTGCGGCTCGCAACGCAGAAGCCGACGCCACCCTCAAACGGCGTGTCGGAGGCGGTCAGATCGGTGCCGAAGTAGCGGTAGCCCTTCTCGATCCGAAGCGAGTCGAGCACCCGGTACCCGCCCGGGCGGATGCCGTCGCCCGCGCCGGCGGCCATCAGCCGGTCCCAGACCTGCACCGCCCACCCGGGCGCCACATAGAGCTCGAAGCCGAGCTCGCCGACGAAGGTGATCCGCTGGGCGAGCACGGCGGCCCCGCCGATCGCGATCGCAGCGGCGCGGCGGTAGGGGATCGCCTCGTTTGAGACGTCGTCGCCTGTGACCGCGGCGAGGATCTCGCGCGAGCGCGGACCCCAGAGACCGATCACGGCGAGCTCCGCGGACTCGTCGCGGAGCGTCACCCCGCCGCTCTCGCCGAGCGCAAGGCGCAGCCAGCCGAGATCGGAGTCGACCGCCCCCGCTCCGGTGATGACGCGGAAGCGCTCCTCATCGAGTCGCGTCACGGTCACGTCGGCGACGATCCCGCCGCGGGCGTTCAGGAACTGCGTGTAGATGACGCTCCCGGCGGGGCGGTCGATGCGGTTGTCGCAGACGCGTTCGAGCAGCGCCAGCGCCCCGGGGCCTTCGACGGCGATCTTGCCGAACGAGCTGAGGTCGATGATCGCGGCGCGCTCGCGAAACGCTTCGTGCTCGGCGGCGAGGGCGTCGAGGTAGGGCGGTGGCGCCCAGCCGAACGAGCGCTGGTCTTCGCCGGCGCGCCGCCACGCACGCCCGGGTTCGAAGTGCCCGGCGCGCTCCCAGCCGTTCTTGGCGGTGAAGACCGCGCCGTGCTCCTGCAGCCGCGAGTGCAGCGCGCTGAGGCGGCGGCCGCGCCCGTCGCAGAGCTCATCGAGCGGGTAGCGCAGGCGGTAGTAGTAGCGGTAGGCCTCGCGCGCCGATTCGGCGGCCACGACCTCGTCCCGGTAGAGCCGCCCGAAACGCCAGGCGCGGTAGGCGTCGACGTCGAGCTCGCTCGACCCGGCCGTCATCCACTCGGCGAGGCTCGCGCCGAGGCCGCCGGCGCCGCCGAATCCGTTCAGCGACAGCCCGGCAAGCGTCCAAAGCCCCGGAACCCCGGGCGTCGGACCGAGCAGCGGATTGCCGTCGGGGGTCATCGCGTCGGGGTGGCAGAGCAGGCGGATCACGCCCGACTCCTCGAGAAACGGGAAGCGGCGGATCGCTCCCTGCAGCAGCGGCGCGAAGCGCTCCATGTCCGAGGGCACCGGGCTTGAGCCGTGCTCCCAGGGGACGCCGTCGCTCCAGCGCGAGACGGGGTCGCGCTCGTAGCCGCCGACGAGCATCCCGCCCGACTCGCCGCGCCCGTAGACGAGGTTGTCGGTGTCGCGGAAGCAGGGCGCGTCGCGCGCGACCTCGCTGCCGGACACGGCGGCCATCGCGACGTGCTGGTGGTCGACCGGCACCGACGGGATGAACGTTCCGGCCATCGCCGCGACGCGCGGTGCCCAGATCCCCGCGGCGTTGACGACGCACTCGGTCTCGATCGGCCCGCGTTCGGTGATCACCGCGCGGATCTCGCCGCGCGTGCCGAGCTCGATCCCGAGCACCCGCGTCTGCAGGCGAATCGACGCGCCGAGCGCGCGCGCCGCGTCGGCGAGGGCGTGGGTCGCGATGTGCGGGTCGACGTGACCGTCCTCGGGAAGCCAGATCGCGCCGGCGACGCTCGCCGGGTCGGCGCCCGGGAGCAGCTCGGCCACCTCGCGCGGGGAGATCTGCTGCACCTCGAGGCCGATCCCCGCCGCTCGGCTCGCAGCGCGGCGCAGCTCCGTCAGCCCGTCCGCCGTCGAGGCGATCCTCACGCTGCCGACGGTCTCGAACACGCCGAGTGAGCGGTAGAGCTCGATGCTCGAGCGGCGCAGGCGCATCATCGTCGCCGAGGGGTTGAACTGAGTGACCAGGCCCGCCGCGTGGTGCGTCGAGCCGCTCGTCAGCTCGGCCTTCTCGAGCAGCAGCACGTCGTTCACGCCGAGCTTGGCGAGATGGTAGGCGGCGCTACAGCCGGCGATCCCGCCTCCGATCACGATCGCCCCCGCGCGCTCCATGGGCGGCAATCTAGACCTCCACGCGCCCAACCTGTTTACTAGGCGCGGCCGCGATGGACGACCAGGCACTCGATCTCGAGCAGGTCCTCGACCTCGTCCCGGAGCTCCGCGGCGAGCGCTCGGTGACGCCGCTGGAAGGCGGGCTCACCAACGCCAATCACCGCGTCAGCTGCGCGAGCGGCAGCTACGTGGTGCGCCGATGGAGCGCGGACACCGGTCTGCTCGCGATCGACCGCGACAACGAGCACCACAACTCGGTCAGCGCCGCGCAGGCCGGCGTCGGCGCCGGGGTGACCGCCTACCTCCCCGAGCACAACACGCTGGTGCTCGAATGGCTCGAGGGGGAGACGCTCAGCCCGGAGCGGCTGCGCGCCGGCGGCGCGCTCCTCGACGAGCTCGCGGCGGCCTGTCGGCGCCTCCACGGCGCCCGCCGCTTCCGCGATGACTTCGACATGTTCGAGATCCAGCCGCGCTACCTGCGGATCGTCCATGAGCGCGGCTTCCGGCTGCCCGACCGCTACGAGGAGTTCGCGCCGCAGGTCGCGGCGATCCGCGCCGCTTTCGCCGTGCGCCCCGAGCCGACCGTGCCCTGCAACAACGACCTGCTCGCCGAGAACGTGATGATCACGGCGGACGGGATGCGCCTGATCGACTACGAGTACTCCGGCAACAACGACCCCTGCTTCGAGCTCGGAAACGTCTGGAGCGAGTCGGGGCTGTCGCTCGACCAGCTCGAGCAGCTCGTCAGCGCCTACGACGGCGGCCCTTCACGCAGCAGGCTTGCGCGGGCCCGCCTCTGGGGGCTGATGTCGAAGTACGGCTGGACGCTGTGGGCCTCGATCCAGGACGGCGTCTCCGAGATCGACTTCGACTTCTGGGGCTGGGGGATGGAGAAGTACGAACGCGCGGTCGCCGAGTTCGAGGGCCCGGACTTCGGGCGCCTCCTCGA
>DATGHN010000120.1:0-4490 GCA_035308005.1 Solirubrobacteraceae bacterium | reverse complement strand
GGAGCCGATCTCGCGCGCGCTGCGGCGGAGCTTGCCGGCGCCGGTGGTGTCGAGGACTTTCGCGTGCGCTTCGGCGTGTCGCTCGGCGCCGCCGCGGCGGAGCTTGCGGCGGGGCGCCGAGGGGCGGTGGCAGGTCGGTCGAGCGCTCGCCGCCGTCGCGGAGTCCGCGTGCGGGGCCGCTGGGTCGCGCGGCCCGTCGCGATCGGGCTGGCACTAGCGGCGTTTGCGGGCACCGCGCTCGCGGCTGTGGCGATCTGGACGCCGCTGCTGGGCACGAGCCAGTACGGCTACAACCCCGGGGCGGCGACGACGGCACCCCCGGGCGATCAGCTCGCCGCGCTCGCCGTGCTGCGCCGGCCGCAGACCGACGCCGATCGCGGCGCGCTGTCGCAGGAGGCACTGACCTACATCAACGACTACACGAAGGGCGTGCGGACGGCCTGGGTACGGCTGCTCGCGACGATCGACGGCGAGGCGTACGTGCTCGTACCTGTCGAGGAGCGCGACGCCACAGCGTCGACGGGCGGCGCGCCGGCGACGTCGCAGCCGCTGGCGAACGCGCTGTGCCTGTACGCGATCGAGACCGTGGGGGTGTTCGAGATCGAGGGCGGATGCTGGTCGCTCGGAGACGTCTACGCTGGGCACGCCGTCCTGACCTACGAGGAGAAGTTCTTCGGACTCGCGCCCGACGGCGAGAGCACCGCGACGCTTTCCGCGCCTGGCTCTCCGCCACTGTCGACCAGCGTCAGCAGCAACTTCTTCGACGTCGCGCTGCCGGAGACCGGTCCGCCGCCGCTGCAGCCGACGGTGACGTTCAGCCGCTGACGCATTTCTTGCGGTTTCGACCGCCAGGCAGGGCTTCTCAGCGGTCGCGCTGAACCCATACCGGCGCGGCGGCATTCGATACGCGATCGGTGTTGGACGGGCTGCAGGTGGCCCGTCAGGGTTGCCGCGCGCCCTCCACTCAACGACGCACTCACCACGGATAGGACATGCGCCAGCACATTCACCACTTCCAAAGCGCGCGAGCGCTACTCGTGGCCATGGCGGTCGCCGGCGCGCTGGTCGGGATCCTCTTCGCGAGCCAGCACGCCTCCGCCTACGGCACGACCTACTGCACCGGCTGGGAACCGAGCGGCGGAAGCTGCGTCGGGCCCTCGCACACGCTGACGGCCAACATCGTCTACGACGACACCGGCAGCGACGCCTTTGTCTGCGGCATCGCGCAGTACCCGGGCGGCGGCTACTACGGCGGCTGGGGCTGCGGCTACGGCGAGGCCGAGGCCTGCTACGCCGGCAACACGCTGCTCAAGGGCGAGATCTACAACGACTCTGCGTACTGGCTGTATATGAACGGCACCGAGTTCTACGCGCAGGGGTGCCCATAGCGAGCGTCAGCTCGACCCCGCGGGTCGCATCCACCGCGGGGTCGAGACGTTCGCTGGCACTGCGCGCCGCAGCGGTGCTGGCTTTTTCGGCGGCCGGTTCGGCCGCGGTGGCATCGCTGAGCAACGCCTACCGGCCCCAGACCGCCGTCGCGCCTGGCGCGATCACCGCAGTTCCGACGTCTGAGGCGACCGCGTTCGGGATCCTGCGCGCCCCGCGCACGACAAACGACGACTTTCGTTCGATCCGCCCGGGCGCCGGGCCGCTTGGCGCAAACCCGGCGCTCGCGCGGACGGCGCTGCGACCCGCGCGCCACGACGGCCTCGCGCCTCTGCTGGTCTCCGTGGTGCCGGCCGACAATGCGATCTGTCTGCGCCTGTTGATCACATCGCAGGAGTCGCGCTGGTGGTGCGCCGGCATGGCCGCCGCGAGGAGAGGCGCGCTGACGATCGCGCTTCTTCCCGCCGGGCCGGTCCCGCTGCAGCGCACCCGTCAATTCGTCGTCGGGCTTGTCCCCGATGGGGTCCGCAGTGTGACGCTCGGAAGTTCCGGCGGCGCCGGTCACAAAGTGACGGTGCGCCGCAACGTATATGCGACGGAGATGTTCGCCCCGGCAACGATCTCCTTTGAACTTCCCGGTCGCGGCGTCGTCAGCGCACGGATCCGCGACTAGCCAAAGCTCATTCCGTCACGACCCCGGGGGGGTTCTGCGAGCCGGACCACAGGTCCGGCTCGCGGCGTTAGGAAGCCAGCCGCAGCTGCGGGCGCTGCGGGCGTGAATCGTCGATCCGGAACGGATCGTCGCCCGGGTCGGTCTCGACGGGCGTCTCGACCGCGCTGAAAGCCAGCACGGCGAGGCCGCGCTCGGCGCAGATCGAGAGGTTGCCGGGCATCAGCCGCCGGCCGACACGCGCTTCGACGGCTGAGGCGATCATGCCGGGCATGGCGAGGAAGGCGGTATCCAGTCGCGGCTCGCGGCCGTGAGCGTCGTTCTCGCTCGTCTCGAAGCGCAGCAGCAGCAGGATCGCGTCCTCGTCCTGGTAGGCGCGTACGGCGAGCGGCTCGCGGCCGCAGACGGCGCGGTAGAGGTCCTTGAGAACCTCGGTTGCCAGAACGGTGACCGGATCCACCGTATTCGTCGTGTTGCGCGTCCCCTCGAGCATGTCTGCCGTGCCTTCCGTGATGGTGTTCCGCCCTGTCGCGGTAGCGGGCGGATCGGTCGTCGCTGCCGTTGCTGGGTGTTTCGGCACCGGTCGCGAACTACCGTAGGTGAAGTGGGTGAAAGCGGTGGTCACGGTGGTCGAACAAACGGCCAGAGGGTGATTTTGGGGTGATCGGTGGTGTCTTTGCACACCTTTTGTGAACACCCCAGCAACGGCGGGCCCTCGCACAAAAGCCCGCCGTTTATGGCTCTTTTGGGCGTGGAACAGTTGGGGATCAGGCGGCTAGAACGGACGTCCAAATAGGCAGGTTCCTACTTGACCCAAATGGCCAACCTACCCACAATGCCCACCATGAGCTACCTGGACTGTGACCTGGAAATGGATTTCATGAACAATGCAGATGAGGGAAGCGGCGCTGCGAAGACCGCTTCAGATTCGACCGAGCGGCCGCGCGTGCTCGTCGCCGACCCGGACCGCCTCGCGCGGCGCGCGTTGACCGACTCGCTTCGCGCCGACGGTGCCTTTGCCGTCATCGGGCAGGCCTCCGATGGTGTCGAGGCTGTTGAGCTTGCCCGCCACTACCGCCCCGACCTCGTGCTCGTGGCGACCACACTGACCGGCATGGATGCGGTCACCGCGTGCGAGAAGATCGTGGCGACGACCGAGAACACCCGCGTGGTGATGCTGGCGACCGCCGCCGACCTCGATCTCGAGATGCGCGCGGTGCGCGCCGGCGCAAGCGGCTTCGTGATCAAGAGCGACGAGGTCGAGGCGATCAAGCACTCGCTGGCGATCGTCTCCTCCGGCCACGCGATCATTTCTCCCGAGCTGACCGGCGTGCTGGTCGAGCGACTCCGCAAGACCCCCGCCGATGGCACGGGCACGCGCCCGGTCAAGAGCGCGCTGACCAACCGCGAGTGGGAGATCCTCGATCTCATGTGCGGCCAGATGGGCACGCGTGACATCGCCGACTCGCTGTTCCTCTCGCCTGAGACCGTCAACAGCCACGTCAAGAACGTCCTGAAGAAGCTTGGCGTCCACTCGCGCGCCGCTGCCGTTGAGGCGGCATCGATCATGCGCGCTGACGTGCTCGTCTAGAGCACTCCGCCCAAAGCCGCTTTCGCAGAGCGGCCCAGGTCACAGCTCCAAGTGCGGCCCCGGAAACCCGGGGCCGCACTTTTCTTTGGGAGAGGGTGCTGCCGCGTCAGTGCAGCAATCGCAGCGTGTTCGCGGCGTCGTCCACGTAGGCGAGCGAGTGCCCGCCCGGTGTCACCACCAGGCCAAACAGCGATCCGGCGCCGGCCTTGGCATCGCCGGCCGCGGTCGCGACCTGATGGCCGGCCGGCGTCGTCTCGACGATGTTGCCGTCTCCGGCGTTGGTCGTGAGAATGTCGCCATTCGGTGCGATCACGAGGCCGAGCGGCTGGTTGAGGTGTCCGCCGGTCGAGGTCGCGATTCCCTTGTCGGCCAGCGGGCTCGTGCGGGTCATCGCGTTCGGGATGGCGATGATCCGGTTCTCGAGCGTGTCGGCCACATACAGCGTGCCGTCGGAGCCGAGCGCGGCGCCGGTCGGCCCGATCGCGAGCGCGGACTTGTCGTCTCGCCAGGGAATGGCGGTCGCCACGAGCTGCTGATTGATGACCTTCGGCGCGCCGGTCCCGGAGGTGTTGAGGCGGATCCGTAGGACCGTCGAATTGTCCACGGTCTTCAGGCCTGCCTTGGCACCGCCGTTGAGGACGTTGGTGACGAACAGCGTGGTCGTCGAACCCTGGGAGGTCGAGGCCATGTCCCAGGGACCCTGGATCTGGCCGCCGGAGATCGTCGCGACGGCCTTGCCCGTGTCGCTGACGACGATCAGGCAGCCGTACTGGGCGGTCGCCGACATACCGTTGGTGGTGGGCAGGCTGCCGACCACGACGTAGTTGTCGGGCAGGATCGCGA
>DATGHN010000119.1:0-2566 GCA_035308005.1 Solirubrobacteraceae bacterium | reverse complement strand
CTCGACGGCGCCAAGACGTTCATCACCAACGGCATCAACGCCGACCTGGTGATCGTCGCGGCGAGGACGGACGCGGCCGAGCGTCATCGCGGGATCAGCCTGCTGCTCGTCGAGAGCGGCATGGACGGCTTCGAGCGCGGGCGAAACCTCGAGAAGATCGGCCAGCACGCACAGGACACCGCGGAGCTTTTCTTCAACGACGTGCGGGTGCCGCTCACAAGCCTGCTCGGTGAGGAGAACGCGGGCTGGGGCTACCTGATCTCGAACCTCGCCCAGGAGCGCCTCTCGATCGCGATCGCCGCGCTCGCGGCAGCGCGCGGCGGCCTGGCGATGACGATCGACTACGTCAAGAGCCGTCGCGCCTTTGGCCAGGCGGTCTCGTCCTTCCAGAACACACGCTTTCAGCTCGCCGACTGCCAAGCCGAAATCGAGGTCGTCCAGGCCCACCTCGACTCCTGCGTGCGGGCGCTCGGCGCGGGCGAGCTATCGGTCGCCGACGCGGCGATCGCCAAGTGGTGGTCCACCGAGGTCCAGGGCCGCGTGCTCGACCGCTGCGTCCAGCTGCACGGCGGCTACGGCTACATGGCCGAGTACCCGATCGCGCGCGCGTGGGCCGACGCGCGGGCGACGCGGATCTATGGCGGCACCAACGAGATCATGCGCGAGATCGTCGCCCGGTCGCTCGACCTCTAGGCGGCGGCTCTAAGGCGTCGAGATCTCGATCGCCCCGAAGGCGATCAGGGCGTTTCTGTAGATGCACGAGTACTCGCTCACGCCGCCGAGCGTCAGCTGGGCCGTCTCTAGCGTGACGTCGGTGCACGCGCCGCTCGTACGGCTCGCCCGCCACGCCGCGCGCCGCCCGGCATTCAGCTCGAGCGCCGGCGCCCAGGATGGGACGCTCAGGGCCACCTCGTCGCCGGTGTGGACGCCAATCGAGGCCGGCAGCGCGAAGGTCGCGGTGCGCCCGAAGTAGGGCTCGAGGCGCACCGGCGGGCTGAGGTAATCGAGGCGGTAGCTGAGGCCGCGCGTCTGGCGGAGGATCGCGAGCGACGCTTCGGCGGCGCCTCCCTCGTGCTCATCGAAGAAGCGGACCTGGGCGGCGGTGGGTGAGCTGAGGGCGATCTGCCAGCCGACGATCCGCGCCGGCGTCGTGATCGCGAACGGGTCGTGCGTGGTGCCCACCTCCACCTGCAGGGCCGTCGTGCGCGAAACGACGGTGCACGGCACGGTCGTTGAGCCGGGGCAGCTGGGCGTGGCGGCGGGATCGGCAGGATTGGTGATCGTCGCCAGGAACGCCTCGGCGACCGCCGGGACGGCGAGTGCGATCACGAGCAGCGCGAGGGCGGCGCAGACCGTTCTCCGTCTCATCGCGGAGCCAGCCTAGCGGCCGCCCTGGCCGGAACGGCGCCCTAGATCGGGTAGTGGCGCTCGGTCTCCTGGATCGTGATCCAGCGCAGCTCGGTGAACTCCTCGAGCGCGGCGTGCCCGCCGAAGCGCCCCCAGCCACTCGCCTTGACGCCGCCGAAGGGCATCTGGGGCTCGTCGTGGACGGTCGCGTCGTTGATGTGGCACATGCCGCTCTCGATCCGCTGGGCGATCTCGAGCGCCACCGGGACGTTTTCGCTGAAGACCGCCGCCGCGAGGCCGTACTCGGTGTCGTTGGCGACCGCGATCGCCTCCTCGACGCCGTCGACGACGACGATCGAGGCCAGCGGCCCGAACGATTCCTCGTTGTAGACGCGCATCTCGTTGTCGATGCCCAGCAGCACCGTCGGCGGGTAGCACGCCCCGTCGGCCTCGCCACCCGCGAGGACCCTGGCGCCGCGTTCGCGCGCGTCGTCGACGAGCTCGCCGACGCGTTGCAGCGCGGCCTCGTTGATCAGCGGCCCGATCTGGGTTTCCGGGTTGCGCGGGTCGCCGACGCTGAGCGCGCTCGCGCGCGCCGCGAGCAGCTCGGCGAACGGCTCGGCCACCGCGCGCTCGACGACGATCCGCTCCGTCGACATGCAGATCTGACCCTGATGGAAGAAGGCGCCGAAGCTGGTCGCGGCCGCGGCGCGCTCGAGATTGGCGTCTTCGAGCACGATCAGCGGGGCCTTCCCGCCGAGCTCGAGCAGGACTCGCTTGAGATGGCGCCCGGCGATCTCGGCGATGATCCGCCCGACGCGCGTGGAGCCGGTGAAGTTGATCCGCCGCGTGAGTGGGTGGGCGATCAGCTCCTCGACGACGCCCGCTGCGTCCTGCGGCGAGTTCGTGAGGAAGTTGATGACGCCCGGCGCCACTCCCGCGTCGGCGATCGCCTGGGCGACGTGCGCGTGCGTGCGCGGGCAAAGCTCTGACGCCTTCAGGACGACCGTGTTGCCGAACGCCAGGGGCGTCGCGACGGCGCGCGTCGAGAGGATCACGGGCGCGTTCCACGGCGCGATCCCGACGACCACGCCGACCGGCGCGCGGACGGCCATCGCGAGCTTGCCCGGGATGTCGGAGGGGATCACCTCGCCGACCGCTCCGTAGGTCTGCGCCGCGGCCTCGCGCAGCATCCCCGAGGCCAGCATGCAGTTGAACA
>DATGHN010000118.1:0-9558 GCA_035308005.1 Solirubrobacteraceae bacterium | reverse complement strand
TCGCCGCGGACGCCAGCGACTCGTAGTTGGACGTCGAGCCCGGGCCGATGTTGCAAGGCGGGCAGGCGAGGTGCTGACCGAGCACGGTTCGCTTCCCGCCGTCGACGCGCGTGACGGTGTAGAACTGCTTGCGGATCCAGGCGGAGCTCGAGAGGCTCGTGATGGGGCCGATGTTGTAGAGGAACGTGGCCTTGTTGGAGATCTCCGTCCTGAACTGGAACTCGTAGACGATCTCAGGCTTGCCGTCCGCGTCGTTGTCGATGTTGATGCTGTAGCGGACGTCGTCGCCGAACTCGTAGAAGTTCGGTCCGCCGAACGGGGCCTCGCCCGGCAAATAGTTCGCGATGATCGTGACCGTGTTCGGGTCGTCGGGGCTCACGAATGCATATAGATCGGTGCTGTCGGCGACCGGGTCCTTGCTGATCGACGGCGCCTCACGATGGGACGACATAGGGATCCTCGTCCTTCCTTTTGAAGTTGGTCGTTTGCTGGTGCTCAGCGCGCTGCGCGCGCGATGTCCCGGGCGAGCTTGCGGTCATGCAACTTGACTTCGCGCTCGCCGTGCATGAGCGAGATCTCGCCCGTGTTTGGGTTGCTGACATAGGCGACGACGGGGTCAGAACCGGCTGCGCCGGTGTCGGCGTTCGCCACGTCGGCAGCGATCGCTCCGATCACGGTCATGCCAGCCGCTGCCATCGCGGAGTTCTTGACCAGCTCACGCCGTGTGAGGTCACTCACGAGATCCTCCTTTTCGGGTCCCTTGGATGGGCTGTGGACGAGCCGGCGGGAGGCGCTGTGAAGCACGGCGCCGGGGGGTCGAAATTTCTTTCTCCGCGGACACATCCATTTCAGGATCGCGAGCGTAATAACGACCAGACCCGCAACACACAAGCGCCAGTCGGTTGCATTTGGCTGGGGCGCGGTGTGAGCGGCAGGGGCAGTTCCTGCACTGGACCGAAGGGGAGAGCACGATGTCAGACCGCGGTTTTGCCGGGTGGCGACGGCGTGAGCGCCTGAGCGGGGGCGAACGGCGCACGGTCGCCGCGATGGCGATGGCGGTCCTGGGCCTCCACGTCGCCGGCTTCGCTCTGCTATTCGGAGCGGTGCTGCCCCACCACTACCGTCTCGCGGGTGGGGGCGCGTTTGCGATCGGTACCGGCGTGACCGCCTACACGCTGGGCCTGCGACACGCCTTCGACGCCGATCACATCTCGGCGATCGACAACACGACGCGAAAGCTGATGGCGGAGGGAAAGCGCCCGATGACCGCCGGGTTCTGGTTCTCGCTCGGGCACTCGAGCGTCGTATTCGTCCTCGCGTTCCTGTTCGCGAGCGGGATCAAGGCGATCGCGGGACCGGTGTCGAATAGCCACAGCCAGCTGCACGCGCTCACCAGCTGGATCGGCACCGGCGTCTCGGGCCTGTTCCTCTACCTCATCGCGGCGCTGAACATCCTGATACTGCTGGGCATCCTGCGAGTCTTCCGGGACATGCGCGCCGGCACCTACGACGAGGCCGAGCTGGAGGCGCAGCTTCAGAGCCGCGGCCTGATGAACCGCGTCTTCGGCCGCTTCACCAAGACGATCACCAAGTCCTGGCACATGTACCCGGTCGGGGTTCTGTTCGGTCTCGGGTTCGACACCGCCACGGAGGTGGCCCTGCTCTTCATCGCTGCCGGCGCGGCGGGCGCCGGCCTGCCGTTCTACGCGATCCTCTGCCTGCCGATCCTCTTCGCGGCAGGGATGTCGCTGCTTGACACGATCGACGGCACGTTCATGAACTTTGCCTACGGATGGGCTCTGTCGAAGCCTGTTCGCAAGGTCTTCTACAACCTCGCGATAACCGGGCTCTCGGTGGCCGTCGCCCTCGTTATCGGCACGATCGAGCTCGGCGGCATCATCGCGGAGCACCTGGGTGCTCGGGGCCCGATCTGGAGCAGCCTCGAGAACATCAACATCAACACGATCGGCTTCATCATCGTCGCGATGTTCGCGGCCACCTGGCTGGTCGCGCTGGCGGTGTGGCGCTTCGCGCGGATCGAGGAGCGCTGGGGCGCACACCTGGTGCCTACCAACCGGTCGGATCCGTGACGAGCACCGCTCACCCCGTGCGGCGGCTGCCGTTCGAGACGATCGATGACGCGATCGACGCGCTGCGCGTGCGCGGCCTGCGACTGTCGATGACGCGACAGCGCGTGCTCGACGCCCTGTTCGCAGCAGCGCGGCCGATGTCGGTTGAGTCGATGGCGTCGCGCCTGAAGCTCGTGCCAACAACGGTGTACCGCAATCTCGAAGCGTTGGAGCGCCACGGGCTGGTGCGCCACGTCCACCTCGGACACGGTCCGGGTCTCTATGCGCTGATCGGCTCCGAGGAGCGCGAGTACATCTACTGCCCCATGTGCGAGACGGCCCGAACCGTTCGTCCCGAGCTTCTCGACCCCGTGCGCCGCTACGTCTGTCGCCGCTTCGGCTACGAAGTGCATTTCACCCACTTCGCGCTCGTCGGCCACTGTCCTGATTGCACGCGACCAGAGGAGTGACCTCCGGAGACAGGCGACCGACCGCGGCCTCCTCGGCCGCGACCAAGCGTCACGTGTATCCGTTGGCCAGGTAGAGCCCGATCCAAACGACGGCGAGCGAGAGCACGAAAACGGCCGCCTCGAGGACGTGCAGCGCCGGCCGGCGAACGTGCCAGGCGAGCAGGACGCCGATCAGCGCGACGAGGCCGAGCTTGGCCTGGAAGGTCGAGTCTCCCCAGAGGTGGTCGTGCGACGCCATCGCGGACCCGGTGGCGACGAGCAGCGCCAGCGCGACGAGCGTGCCGTAGCCGAAGCGGCGGGCCATCGCGGTGATCGAAGCGGACTCGCCGGAGCGCCTTGAGACCGGCACGACGACCGCCGCGAAGACGATCTGCCCGCCGACGAAGAACGCCATCGCCAGCAGGTGGAGCAGTCGGATCACGAACCACACGCCGCGCAAGTCTGGCGGTTGCGAGACGATGAAGGGCCATGGATGAGCCGGTCGACCTCGCGGCACTCGCCGGCAGCGGCCCGGTTTGGGGTATCGCAAGCGAGGACCTGAACGCGACGCTCCTTGAGTGGGGTCAGGGCGAGGGCGTCGCCGAGCAGGTCAACGAGGAGCGCGACATCCTGCTTGTCGTCCTGGCCGGCGTGGGCACGCTGCGGGCCGGCGGCGCCGACCGCGAACTTGGGCCACAGCACGCCGCCGTGATTCCCAAGGGCGAGCGCTGGTCGATCGCGGCCGGCGTGGGCGGTCTTCGCTACCTATCGATCCACCGCCGCCGCGACGGCCTGTCGATCGCGCCGCGGCGGCGCTCCTAGCCGCCGCCGCGCTCCTCGAGCAGCTCGCTGAAGACCCGGCTTCGCAAGAGGAACGGGATCTCCGCGGCACGCGCCTCGTCGACCTCCTCGTCGGGGAAGGAGGCGAGGATCGCATCGAAGCGCTCGGCGATCCCGTCCTTGAACTCGCGGTGGGTGAGGATGTAGAGGTCGTTCGCGCGCACGCCGGCGAGAACTCGCTGGCCACATTCGATCGGGTCCATCCACAGTGGCGAGTTTGGGCGCTCCTCAAGCGATGCCTCCAGCTCGAGCAGGCCGCTGTCGCCGCGGTAGCGCTGCGGGCGGGTGCGGCCGGTCTCGCGGATGTTCGTCTGCACGGGGCCGGGGCAGAAGGCCGACACGCCGATTCCCTGCTCGCTGAGCTCCTCGCGGATCGTCTCGCTGAGGCCGATCACGGCCGCCTTGGCCATGCTGTAGATCGCGGTCCGCGGCACCGGCAGAAGCCCGGCCATCGACGCCGTGCTGACGATCTGGCCGCCCTCGCCGTGTTCGAGCATTTGCGGCAGGAAGCTCAGGATCGCGTTGACGACGCCGCCGATCAGCACCGAGATGCCCCAGTCCCAGTCGTCGAAGCGGGTCATCGTGATTGGCCCGCCGATCCCCATCCCGGCATTGCCCACGAGCAGGTGAACGTTGCCGACGAGCTCGCGCGAGCGCGTCACGGCCGCGGCGAACGCGTCGCGGTCGCAGACGTCCAGCTCGAGCGCGTGGACCTCGCCGCAACCCTCGAGTGAAGCGAGCGCGTCCTCGATGTGATCGGGGCGCAGGTCTGCGATCACCACTCGCATCCCTGCGCGCGCGCAGGCGTCGGCGATGCCGAGGCCGATCCCGCTGGCGCCGCCGGTGATGAACGCTCCCTTGCCCGAGACCTCCGCGAGTGGGCGGATCATGAGCCGACCTCGGCCGGCCAGGACGATCTCGCCGCGGCCTTGCCGGCGCGGCGAAAGTCCTCGAAGGCTAGGCGGTTGGCGGGCGCGTCCTCCTGCGGCAGCGCCGCGAGCGCCTCGTCGAAGATCTCGCGCAGCTCGTCTTTGAACTCGGGGTGGCTGAAGATGTAGAAGTCGCCGCGGAGGATCCCGCGCAGCACCTTCTCGCCCGCCTCGCGGGGGTCCATGCCCTGGCGCTGCACCTCGGGCAGGCGAGCCATGAACTCCGGATCGGCTGGGCGCATGTCGGTCGAGAGCGCCGCCGGGCGAAGCTCGTCGCTCAGATGGATGTTGCTGTCGAGCAGCCCGGGGCAGTAGACCGACACGCCGATTCCGTGCGGATGCAGGCTGAAGCGGAGCGCCTCTGAGAGCCCGCGCACGCCGAATTTCGCGGCCGTGTAGATGCCCGCGCCGGGACCCGAGATGAACGACGCCATTGACGCGGTGTTGACGATGTGGCCGCCCTCGCCGTGCGCCTTGATCCGCGGCGCGAACGTGACGACGCCGTTGATCACGCCGCCGAGGTTGACGCCCATGATCCAGTCCCAGTCCTGGTAGGTCGCCTCGGCCATGTCGTTGAAGAGGTTCACGCCGGCGTTGTTACAGACGACGTGAATCGCGCCGAAGCGCCGCTCGGTCTCATCGGCCGCGGCGGCCAGCGCCGCGCGGTCGGTGACGTCGAGGCAGATCGCGTGCGCGCGCTCGCCGTGCTCGGCTGAGAGCTCGGCGATGGCCGTCTCCAGGCGACCTTCGTGGACGTCGGCGATCACGACACCGCGCATACCCGCGCTAAGGAACGCGTGGGCCATCCCGAGCCCGACTCCGCCGCCCCCGCCGGTGATGAACGCAGTCCTGCCGGCAACGTCTTGCATCGCTCGCGCCTCCTTCTCGGACCGCCGCGAAGTCTCACACACCCGCTCGGCCTCTGCCATCATCAGCCAGCTGATGGGGAGGACAGTGATCGGCGCGCTCGTGGCGGCCGGGGCGTGCGCCATCGTGGCGCTCGGCGCCTATGGCAACGGCGGCACCGGCGAGAGCGACACGCCGCCGGCGCACGCCTTCGACGCGGTCGGGGCGCTGCCGCTGGTCGAGCGCGTGCTGCGCTCGGGCGATCTGGCGATGATGGTGCGGACCAGCCCGCCGACGGTGACCGCCGGCGCGGACGCGTGGGCGGCCGGCGAGGGGCTTCAGCCGGGCGCCATCGCCAACGAGGCCGACCGGCTGACCGCGCTTGGCTTCGTCGAAGGGGTCGATGAGAACCTCAAGACGCCGGGCAACGGCGACCGCTTCGGCCTGAGTCTTGTCGAGCGCTTCGCGAGCCCCGGCGCGGCAAAGGCCGAGCTCCAGCACGTCGCGGGCCCGGGCACCGGCTGGACGTACTTCGCCGTCACGGGCATACCGAGCGCGCGCGGGTTTGAGTCAGGCGGCGGCAGCCGCTACGGCGGGCGCAACGTCGCCTTCACCGACGGCAGCTTCTACTACCTGGTCGGCGCCGGCTGGAGCCGCGCGAAGGCAGCCGACAAGGTGTCGCGCGCGGGCGTGATCGCCGCCGCGCGACTCCTCTACGGCCGCGTGCGCGGGCACGCGATCCTCTAGGGGCTCTTAGCTCGCGACGCGGTTGTCGGTCGCGACGACTTGCTCGCTCGGCGGGTCGAACGGCCGGCGCGCATCTTGCGGCTCACAGGCGTCGGTTCCGCAGCGCAGGCAGGTGCTGAAGCGCTGGCCGTGGAAGCCACGGCCGCGGTCGTACCACTCGAGGCGGCAGCTGGGGCAGGTCCAGCGGAGCACCGTGTCGCTGTTTTGATCAAGCATTGCTCTCATCTCCCTGGCGGATCTGTGCGGCGCAGCATGCACGACGCGCAGGCGTTTTTGGTGCTCAATCAACGCCATTCGTGGCCAAATCGTGCAGACGTCGAGAAACCTGGACGGATCTACGAGACGACGGAGAGCTTCACGAAGCCGTAGCTCTCGAGCGCCTTCAGCAGCGGCATGTGGCCGAAGGCCGCGCAGGGCGAGGCGAATCCGGTCGCCAGCGGCTCGCGGAACATCAGGTGATGGGCCGCGAAAGCCTGGATCAGGCCGGTCTGGAGGTAGGCGCCGGTGCCGAGCACCACGACGTGCGCGCTCTCGAGGTTGCCGCGCCCCATCACGATGTCGACGGTGCGGTTGTCGTGGCGGTTCTCGCGCGGCGGCGTCGCGCCCTGGGCGGCGTCGGCCAGCTCGCCGAGGATCCGCGACTGCTCCTCGATCGGGAGCGGCTTGAGCTTCTCGAAGTAGTCGCGCTCGCCGGCGACGACGCCCGCCATGATCACCGGGTCGAGGATCCCGCCGAAGGAGCGCACGTTGGCGATGTGCGGGTGCTCCTTGAACCAGATCGGGTGCGGGAAGCCGCCCCACGGCAGCGCCTTGTGGGTGATGATCGAGCCCGGGATCGACACGTCGAGGACGGTCATCGGCGGCCAGGTCACGTATTCGTTGTTCTCCAGGTAGATCGACTCGTAGACCATCTGGCCGAAGATCGTCTGCGCCGAGCCGTAGGAGGGATTGCCCTTGAACATCGAGAGGATCTCGAGCGTGTCGATGCCCGGCGCGTTCTCGATCGCGATCATCGTCGCGATCTCCGCCGTCGCGGACATGTAGGCGGTCGCCGGCCCGAGGAGGAGGTTCGCCTGCGCGAACTTCTCGCCCCAGTCCTCCTTCGCGGCGTGCACCCACGGCGTCTCACCGCCTGTGTCGATGTAGTGGCAGCCGGCCTTGAGCGCCGCTTCGACGACGGTCGGGGCGAAGCGGAAGCACGGACCGACCGAGTTGCAGACGACTCGCGCGCCCGCGAAGACCTCAGCAAGGGCGTCGACCTCGTGCGCCACCTCGACGACCTCGTAGTCGGCGGTGCCGATCCCCGGCACACCGGCCATCACGTCCCTGATCTTGGCGCCGTCGCGCCCGGCGGCGATGAAGGGGACGTGGAACTCGCGCAGGAACTCGGCGATCAGCCGTCCCGAGAACCCGCTCGCGCCGTACAGAACCACGGGACGCTTGTCACTCACGTCGGCTCTCCTCTGGTAGCGATCGTCACGACCCTACACGCCTTCCAGGACGCTGCAGGCTAAGAGTTTCAGACGGTCGAGGCGAGGTCGGCGAAGCTCAGGAGCGCCGCCAGCAGCTCGGTCGGCATCGAGAAGTTCGGCGCGTGGTCGGTCGCCAGCTCGACGACCTCGACGCACGGATTCTCGCGCATCATGCGCTGCTGAAGTGCCGGCGGGATCGCGCGATCCTCGGTCGTATGCACGTACACGCGCTTGATCGCGTCGAGTGCGCCAGGCGGTATCGAGACCGGCGTCGCGAACACGGCCACGGCCTGATCGCGGTAGTGCTCCTCGGCGTAAGCGAGCTGCTCGGGTGTGAGGTTCTGCGCGGTCGCCGCGCCCATTCCAGGCCCGCGCTTGGCGACCGGCGGGTCGCCCTCGACGGTGATATTCGCCTGGACTTGGTCGCCGGCGCCCTCCGGAAGCTTCGTCAGATCGAGCAGGCTCTGGCCGTCGCCTGGCATAAAGGCGGCGATGAAGACGAGCAGCGCGACGCGCTCGGGGCAGAGTGTCGCGGCCTGCGTGATGACGACTCCGCCCATGCTGTGGCCGACGAGGATCGAGGGCTCAGCCCAGGCCTCAAGCGCCTCGCGGACGCGCTGCGCGCAGGACTCGAGCGTGACGCCTTCGATCGGCGTCCGGTCGTCGCCGCCGCCCGGGAGGTCGATCGCCAGCGCCTCGTGGCCAAAGCTTTCGAGCTCGCTCGCCATGTCGGCCCACGCCCATGCGCCGCCGAATGCCCCATGAACAAGAACGAATCGAGCCATTGCCGTCTCCTCGCGCCGCAGGTTTGCGGAGATTCTCTCATCACATAAACGTCCGCGATGCGCGAGCGATCGGGCGACGTTGCCGACCCGACCCTCGACCTTTCACGCAAGCAAGAGGAGCCCACGCCCGTGCACCTGTATCGCCGTCGCCTGGTTGCAGCCGCCGCGCTGATCGCGGTGCTCTCGCTCACAGCGAGCGCTGAGGCGATCGCCCGCAACAGTGTCCGCTCTACACACCTGCGCGGCGTGGTAGTGAAGATCAACGTGTCGCGGCACCTCTTGCGCCTGCGCCTGCTAAACGGTCACCACCGCCAGGCCGGCGCTCGCGCGGCACCGGCCTCAGACGGCAACACGGTGACCATCTCCTACCGCGGCGCGACCGTCGAGGGCAACCTCCGCCTCGGCGATGACGTGACGGTCACGACGACCGGCACCCCGGGCGCGCCCGTCGCCTCGACGATCCAGGTCACCGCCGAACCCCAAGGCGGCGGCAGCGATTCGGGCAGCTCTGGAAGCGGCGGCTCCTCGAGCGGCGGCAACGATTCCTCGTCGGGCGGCGGGCAGCCGAGTTATGCGGCCTTCGACGGCACGGTGAGCGGCCTCGCGCAGGGTGGCATCGTGGTCAGCGTGGCCCCGGGCTGGCCGCTTGCCGGGCAGAGCGTCACGGTTGATGTGTCCGCCGCCACGCATTACAAGGGCGTCACCGGGATCGGCGACGTCAAGGTCGGTGACGAAGTGCGTGTCTACAGCACAAGCCTCGATCCGCGGCCTATCATCGCGGTGTTTCTCGGCGACGGCCCATCGGCGCCGTCGGGATCGACCGGCGACTCGGGCACCACACCACCTTCACCTTCGCCGCCGGCCGCCGTCGCTGGCCGCTTCGGCGGGACGGTGACCGCTGTGCGCGGCGATGGGCTGACGGTGACGGTGACGAGCGGCGGCTCGCTCAGCGGCAAGAGCGTGATCGTCGCCGTCCCGCCGTCGACGACGTTCGTCGGCGTCTCGGCGCTCAGCGACGTCGCGGTCGGTGATCTCGTCGAGGTCCAGACCGCAAACGAGGCGGCGACGCCGGTGGTCGCTGCGAGCGTGAGCCTCGACGGGACCGGCTAGTCGCGCGGAGGCGGGGCCATGTCCAGGCTTTCGGGCAGTTTCGAGGCGACTTCGAATCCCGCGCAGCGCCGGTAACCGCCTGCCGACCGGCGGTGGAATACTGGCGATCTGGCGCTGATGGCCGACAGCGACGGCGTGAGGGTTCGCATGCTGAAAGACGCTGCTGATGCCGCGGCGTTTCGCACCCTCAATGAGGAGTGGATAGCGCGGTACTTCGCCCTTGAGGAACGGGATCACCGGCAGCTCGACAATCCTGTCGCCGCCTACATCGACACCGGTGGAGCGATCCTGATCGCCGAGCTCGACGGCCA
>DATGHN010000117.1:0-2080 GCA_035308005.1 Solirubrobacteraceae bacterium | reverse complement strand
CCGCTCGGCCCGCAGCGCGATCCCGTTCCTGGCCGCGTTTTCGCGCAGAAGGGCAACCGCCTCGTCTGCCCAGTCGGTGGCGAGGACGTCGGCGCCGCGCACCGCGGCTGCGAGCGCTGGTAGGCCGAGGCCGGCGCCGAGCTCGAGCGCACGCATCCCGGTGAGGTCCAGTTCGGAGACGACACGCGCGAGCGCGACGCCGCTCGGCCACAGCTCCGCCCAGTAGGGCATGAACTCGTCCTCGTCGAAGGCCTGCTCGTCGATCAGGTCGTCCGCGCTCGGCGGCCGGAGCAACGTGAGCTCCCGGCCCGCGAGCTGGAGGCGCTCGTCGATCAGAGAGCGGCGAAGAGGTCGACGGGAACGCCGTCGGGGTCGGCGAGCTGCGCGTACCGGTGGCCCCAGAACGCATCCCAGGGCTCTTTCTCGCCGTGAAAGCCGGCCGCGACGACGCGCGCGTACGTCTCGTCGACGTCCGCCGGGCTCGAGCAGGCGAAGGCGAGCGCGACCTGGTTGCCCGTCGCGCGCTGCCAGTCCGGCCAGAAGCTGCGTATGACCTCCTCGGTGTCGAGCATGAGGCGCATGCCGTTCTGCATCGTGGCCTCGATGTGCCCCTCGCCGTCCGCGAACTCGATGCCGAGCAAGCGGTAGAACGCGATCGACTGCGCCAGGTCGGAGGAGACGATCCCGATTGCGTCCAACTGCGGCACAGCACGGACGCTAACCGATAGCGTCGCGGGCGTGCGCTACCGCCAACTCGGCTCCAGCGACCTCCAGGTCTCGGAGATCAGCCTCGGCTCGTGGCTGACGTACGGCGGCGGCGTCGGGAGCGACCAGGCCGAGGCCTGCGTCGCCAAGGCGTTCGAGGTCGGCATCAACTTCATCGACACCGCGAACGTCTACGCCGGCGGCCGCGCAGAGGAGTTCCTCGGCGAGGTGCTCGCCGGCAGGCAGCGCGACTCGTACGTCCTCGCGACGAAGGTCTTCTTCCAGATGCCGGGCGGCGACCGCGGGCTCTCGCGCGCGCAGATCGTCAAGCAGATGGACGCGTCGCTCGCGCGGCTGCGGACGGATTACGTCGACCTGTACCAGTGCCACCGGTACGACTGGGACACGCCGCTCGAGGAGACGATGGAAACGCTGACCGAGGTCGTGAAGCAGGGAAAGGCCCGCTACCTCGGCTTCAGCGAGTGGCCGGTGGAGAAGATCGCCGAGGCCCTCGCGCTTCCGAACGCCGAGAAGTTCGTCTCCAGCCAGCCGCAGTATTCGATGCTCTGGCGCGGTCCCGAGCGCGATGTGATCCCGTTCTGCGCCGAGCACGGCATCTCGCAGATCGTCTGGTCGCCGCTTGCGCAGGGCGTGCTCACCGGCAAGTACAAGCCGGGCGCGCCGCCGCCGAAGGACAGCCGCGCCGCAACGGAGAGCATGAACTACTTCTTCGACGACCGGCTCCGCGCGGAGACCCTGCTCCAGCAGGTGCAAGAGCTCGGCGGAGTTGCGAAGGAGCTCGGCATCTCGACGGCGCAGCTCGCCCTCGCATGGGTCCTGCGCGAGCCGAACGTCGCCTCCGCGATCATCGGCGCCTCGCGCCCGCAGCAGGTGGAGGACAACGCCGCGGCGAGCGGCGTCGAGCTCGACGGCGCGACGCTCGCGCGCATCGACGACATCCTCGAGGGCTCGGTCGTCTATGCAGGAGCTGCGAGCTAGGGCACGACCTTGCCGGGATTGAGAATCCCGGCCGGATCGAAGAGCTGCTTCACACCGCGGTAGAGGTCGAGCAGATCGGGATGCTCGAGGGCGAGGTAGCCGAGCTTGCCGTAGCCGATGCCGTGCTCGCCCGTGCAGGTGCCGCCGCGCGCGAGCGCGTCCTCGACGAGCGCGGTGTTCAGCGCCTCCGCCCGCTCGACCGACTCGGCGTCCGCGGGATCGAGCAGGAATGCGAGATGGAAGTTGCCGTCGCCGACGTGGCCGACGATGCCGCCGCGGAGGCCTGACGCGTCGAGCGCCGCGCGGGCGTGCTCGATCGCCGCGGCCAGCTCGGAGAGCGGAACGGCGACGTCGGTCGTCATCGCCTTCGAGCCGG
>DATGHN010000116.1:0-6385 GCA_035308005.1 Solirubrobacteraceae bacterium | reverse complement strand
GCGCGGCGCAGCTCAGGCCGGTGCGACTCGCGGACGAGGTCGGTGCGCTGATGGTCGAAAGTCGGATAGAGGAAGAAGCGATCGTGCTCGACCTCGAAGTGCTTGTTGGGCTCGCGGATTCCGCCCTTGCGCAGGGTTACGAGCTGCTCGCCTTCGGCGAGCGCCCGCACCGTGACAGCCCATTCCTTGAATGCGATCGGCATGCAGATACCCTCGGTGGGACGAGACGAATTGCCGCCCAGTCGTGATCAAACCGGCCCGAGCAGGGAGCCAAGAATACGCAAGACTGCCGAAATCTCCAAATTTCCCTGCAAATTGCGGGACTTCGGGAACCGGCGCGGGCGCTGCTTGTAACGCGTTTGTGCGCCCCCGAAGGGCTAGGCGAGGCGCAGCCCCGAGCGCTCCTCGACGGCCACCAGCAGCGCCGCGAAGTCGTCGTCGCCGTGTCCGGCAGCGGCCGCGCCGCGCATGTCCTCGAGGGCGCGCTGCGCGCTCTCGAACGGGACGCTCGAGGACTCAAGGCACAGCTCGACGTCCTTGATCATGTGCGCGAGACGAAACAGCGGCGTGAAGTCATGGGTGCGCATCGGTTCCTGCTTGAGCGTCAGCATCCGCGAACTCCCCGCGCCACCTTCGAGCACGGCGACGAGCGCGTCGAGCTCGACACCGGCGGCCTTGCCGGCGATCAGCCCTTCGGCGACCGTCGCGGCATGCGCAACGGCGACGGCGTTTGCGATCACCTTGATCGCCTGACCGGAGCCGAGCGGGCCGACGTGGAGGATCGTCTTGCCCATCGCCTCAAATGCCGGGCGCGCCTCGTCGACGTCTGAGGCCTCGCCGCCGATCATGATCAGAAGCGTCCCGTCGCGCGCGCCGGGAAGCGAGCCGGTGACCGGCGCGTCCAGAAACCGCATGCCGCGCTGCGCGAGCTCGGCGCCGATCTCAAGCGCCGCCGTCTGGCCGATCGTCGAGCAGTCCACACACAGCAGGCCGTCGCGGGCGCCTTGGGCGACGCCGTTTTCACCAAGCAGTACGGAGCGCACCTGCGGGCCGTCGACGACCATCGTGAAGACGAGATCGACGGCGGAAGCGAGCTCGGCCGGGGAGCCGGCCACGACGCCGCCATGCTCAGCGGCCCAGTGGCGGGCCGTTTGCTCCGTACGGTTCCAGACCGTTACCTCGAAGCCCGCCCGTGCGAGGTTCGCGGCCATCCGCGAACCCATGATCCCCAAGCCGATGAAGCCGATGCGGGTGGCCGGCACGCCGGCCACCTTAACAGCGTCCGTCGCCGCGCGCCCGGCGCGGCGCGCGGCGACGGTACCCCCTCCCCGAGCGGACGTCTTAGGCGGCTAGAGCAGCGACCTCGCAGTTCTCGGTTTCCGCGAGGTGCTGGTGCGACGGGCAGTAGCCGTTGCGCGGTAGCGGCGCGCGCTGGCAGGCAGTGCCTTTGCGGGTGACTGCACGGCACTGCAATGGGTTCCCGTTGACGTCGACTCCGCCCGGCGGGAGCGATGCGACGAACTCGTCGGCCAGCTCCATGTAGCGATCGACGACGGCCAACACCTGCTCCTGCCGGCAGACCGGGAAGTAGCAGCGGATGTCGGTGAACAGCGTGCGCGCGGGGTGTGCGAAGTAGTGGCGATCTGTCGCCAGGCGTTCCACCGAGGCCTCGCACGCGGCGAGCAGGGACCGGCGCACTTCGAAGACGCTGCGGCCGGGATGGTTCTGGCCGACCAGCGGCGCGAGCTCCCTGTAGATACCGCGGCTGAACTGATACATCGCCCACCACCTATCGCCTGCGAACGCCGCTCGGCGTCCTGTTACGGGCGGCAGTATGGAACGGCCATGTGAAGGCGAGCCACAGTTGATGTTATGCGCGTCTTAAGCTAGTCCCAGCGCTCGAAGCGGACGCCTCCGTCCGCCTCGACGATCGTGTGCAGGCCGTCGAACCGCGGATCGGCGGCGCGGTGATCGGTGCGCAGGTGCGCACCGCGGCTCTCCTCGCGGGCGAGCGCGCAGGTCGCGATCAGCCGCGCCAGCGGATGGGGGTCGCCGGCGAGCGCCTCGAGCCCCTCGCGCGTGCGGGCGAGCCCGGCGCGCTCCCACAGCGCCGTCCGCGTCGCCTCCTCGACGTGTGCGCCGAGCTCGACGACACTCGCGCTCCCGGCGCTGGGCGCGGCCGGCTCGGCGAGTGCGGCGAGCGCCGCGCGGCGGCCGAAGACGAAGCACTCGCTGAGCGAGTTGGATGCCAGGCGGTTGGCGCCGTGCAGGCCCGTGCATGCCGACTCGCCGACGGCGTAGAGGCCGGGTAGCGTCGAGCGAGCTTCGAGGTCGGTCGTAATCCCGCCCATCATGTAATGCGCGGCCGGAGCGACGGGCACGAGCTCGCGTGTGACGTCGAGGCCGGCGTCGGCGAGGGCGCCGACGACGTTCGGGAACAGGGCCGGATCGACCATCCGCATGTCAAGCGACACCGAACTCGCCCCGGTACGCTTGAGCAGCTCGTAGATCGCGAGCGAGACCTCGTCGCGCGGCAGCAGCTCCTCCACGAAGCGTTCGCCGTCCGGCCCGAGCAGGCGCGCCCCCTCGCCGCGGATCGCCTCGGTCACGAGGAAGCCCTCGCGGCCCTTCACGCCGATCACGGCGGTTGGATGGAACTGCAGGAACTCGAGGTCCGCGAGCTGCGCGCCCGCGCGGTGGGCGAGGAGCATGCCGCTGCCGAGCGAGCCAGGCGGGTTGGTGGTGCGCGCCCAGAGCGCCGCCGCTCCCCCGGCGCAGATCACGACGGCGCGGGCGCGGACCTCGCGGCCGTCCTCACATGCGACGCCGACGCAGCGGCCGCCGGCCAGCAGCAGCTTGTCGGCCCGGGCGTGCTCGAGGACCTCGATCATCGGCTCCTGCGCGGCGAGCGCCGAGAGCTGGCGAACGACGCGGCGCCCGGTGGCGCTGCCGCCCGAGTGGACGACGCGGCGCATCGAATGCCCGCCCTCGAGGCCGAGCGACAGGGCGCCGCCGAGGTCGCGATCGAAGTTCACGCCGAGCCGCTCGAGCTCGGCCACACGATCGGGGGCCTCGGCGCAGAGCACCTCCGCGGCGGAGGGGCGGACCAGGCCGCGGCCCGCACGCTCGGTGTCCTCGCGGTGAAGCTCGGCGCTATCGCCGGCAGCCAGCGCCGCCGCGAGGCCGCCCTGCGCCCAGTAGCTCGCGGTCTGCGCAAGCGTCGTCGCAGAGACCAGCGCGACGCGCGCGCCCTGCGCCGCGGCGCAGAGCCCCGCATACAACCCCGCGGCGCCGGCTCCGACCACGGCGAGCTCGGCCCGGATCACGGACTCCTCCGACATCCGCGGGTACCGTACAGCGATGGCGGCGCCCGTCTTCTTCAGCCATCCGGCGTCGATGGAGCACGACACCGGCGACCACCCCGAGCGCGCGGCGCGCATCGCCGCGATCGAGCGCCACCTCGACACCGTCGGCTGGTTCGGCTTCGAGCGGCGCGAGGCGCCGGCCGCCTCGCGCGAGGCGCTCGAGCGCTGTCACGACCCCGGCTACGTCGCCGCGCTCGAGCGCTTCTGCGCCGCGGGCGGCGGGCGCCTTGACGCGGACACGGTGGCAAGCGCCGGGTCCTGGGAGGCCGCGCTGCGCGCTGCTGGTGGCGCCGTCGCAGTGGTTGACGCCGTCGTCGCAGACGGCCGGCCGACCGCGTTCGCGGCGGGGCGCCCGCCCGGCCATCACGCCGTCCACGCCGCCGCGATGGGGTTCTGCCTGTTCAACAACGTCGCGGTGGCGGCGCTTCACGCGCTCAGCGTCCACGCGCTCGAGCGCGTGCTGATCCTCGATTGGGACGTCCACCACGGCAACGGCACCAACGACCTCTTCCACTCCCGCGACGACGTCCTCTACGTATCGATCCACGAGTCGCCGCTGTACCCGGGGAGCGGACCGGCGTCGGATCGTGGCAGCGGCGCGGGCGCCGGCTACACGCTCAACCTCCCGGTCGGCGCCGGGTCGGGGGATGAGACGTTCTGCGAGCTGGTCGCCTCGACGGTGATTCCGCGAGCGCGCGAGTATCGCCCGCAGCTGATCCTTATCTCCGCCGGCTATGACGCGCACGCCGAAGACCCTCTCGCCGGCTGCGTGGTGTCCGAGCAGGGCTACGCCGCCATGACGACGGCCATGCGCGGGCTTGCCGGCGAGCTCGATGCGCCGCTGGGCCTCGTGCTCGAGGGCGGTTACGCGGTCGACGCGCTCGCGCGGTCGGTCGCGGCAACGCTTGAGGCGCTGGTCTAGGAGGACGCCAGCGTGGCCACCGCGTAGCCGATTCCCGCCACGGCGAGGGCCACGACGAAAGCCGCGAGCAGTGCAGCGCTTCCCCAGCGGCGCGCGGTGGCGATCCGCCGCAGCGCGGCGCTGCCGCAGACGAGGCACCAGCGCTGCCGGGCGCCGATCGCCGCGCCGCAGGCCGGGCACGCGCTCACGAGTCGGCTGCGGCGGGCACCTCGCCCTGATCGGCGACCTGGCCGTCCTCGGGGAGCGCCGTCTCCTCAGCGGTCCACGGCTCGGCGGTCGCGCGTCCGCAGTTCGGGCAGTACTTCGCGGCGCTGTCGTGGATCGCCGAGCAGCGCGGGCAGGAGGCGATCCCGGGCTCGCGCAACACCGCCACTTCCTCGCGCGCTCCAAGCGCGTGCTCGAGCACGGCGAGCTCGGCGTCGAGCGCGCTCAGCGCCTCGAGTTTCTCCGCGCGCAGCGCGTCACGATCCTCGCCGAGGCGATGGGACTCGAACACGAAGCCGCCCAGGTCGTGGAGGAGCAGTTCGCGGCGGCGACGCAGGAAGCGCAGCCGCCGCCGAACGACGGCGCGCTGCATGAAGCCTGTCGCGGAGACCGCGCCATTGTGCTCAGCGGCACCGGCTTGCGCCGAGTCTCTCTCCACCATCGCGCGATGCTAATACGTCCGGCGGCTTGTGGCGAGCACGCTGCGCCAGGCCGCCGCGACGCGAGCGGCCATCCGCTCGGAGGAGAACTCGGCCGCGCGCTCGCGGCCGGCCACGCGCGGGTCGGCGGCGCCGAGATGGGGCGCCAGCGCGCGCGTCCATGCGTCGCGGTCATAGGGCGCGCAGAGGGCGCCCTCGATTCCCTCGAGCGCCTGCGGATGGACCCCGACTGGCGTCGCCAGGACGGGCACGTCGCAGGCCAGCGCCTCGAGCACGGCGAGCCCGAAGCCTTCGGCCTCCGAGGGCACGAGCACCGCATTCGCGGCGTTGATCGCGAGCGTCACGTGGTCGGGGGTGGTCGTGCCGAGCGTCAGCAGCGACACGCCGCCGGCAAGCTGGCGCGCGCGGTCGACCCGCTTCTCGCGCCGCGCCGGATCGGCGGGGAACAGCAGGTAGGGGCGATCGGTGTCGAGCCCGAGAGCCATCCTCGCCGCCTGGCGCGGGATCGGGCGGAAGCGCTCGAGAGCGACGCCGCAGGGAAGCACGGCCGGCGGCATGCGCGGCGCCGAGCCGAGCTCCGAGCTCAGCGACTCGGAGGCGACCGCGACGAGGTCCATGTGGCGCAGCGCGGCGAGCGTCAGGCGGCGCGAGCGCGGATGGCGCACGTCGGTGCCGTGCAGGGTGACGGCGTGGAGCGGCCCGCGCAGCGCAAGCGACGGCCAGGCGGTGAGGCCGAAGTGCGCGTGCACGACGTCGAACGCCGAGCCGTCGAAGCGCGCCCGCAGCGCACGCGCGGCGAGCGGGTAGGAGGACGCCCCCGGAGCGAACTCGAAAAGCTCGACCTCGACGTCGTCGAGCTGGGCCAGCGCGGCCACCTGATCGCGCACGAACACGCCGCGTCCGGGGTGCTCGCGGGAGGCCGCCATGTTCGAGACCACCAGCGCGCGCAGCACGCGGCGCACGATACGCCACCCCATTTGGGATCATGGCGGCGGTGCCAAGCGACCCGACCGCGCCGAACGAGCGTCCGATCGCCGTCTTCGACTCGGGCGTGGGCGGTCTGACCGTGCTCCAGGAGCTGCTCGTCGAGCTCCCCCGCGAGGACTTCATCTACCTCGGCGACACGGCGCGCTTCCCCTACGGCGAGCGCAGCGACGCGGAGCTCGAGCGCTTCGCGCTGCAGATCGGGGAGCTTCTGCTCTCCCGCCGCGCCAAGCTCCTCGTGGTGGCTTGCAACGCGGCGAGCGCCGCGGCACTGCCGGCGCTGCGCGAGCGCATGCTCTCGACGACGCTGGGCGTCGAGGTCGTCGGGGTGATCGAGCCCGAGTCGCGGCTCGCCGCGAGCACGACGCGCAGCGGCCGCGTCGGCCTGCTCGCGACCACCGCGACGGTGCGCAGCGGCGCCTACGCCCGGGCGCTGGCCGTGCACGCGCCCGACGCGCTCCTCACCAGCG
>DATGHN010000115.1:0-4100 GCA_035308005.1 Solirubrobacteraceae bacterium | reverse complement strand
GGCGTGGCGCTCAGCTACGCCGTCCCGGCGCTTCCGCCCGGCGCGACCATCGTGCTCGCCGCGGCCGCGCTCTATGCCGCCACGCTGGCTGGCGGCCCGAGCGGGGTTCTACGATGGGCGAGATGAGCGACGAGCGCGACTGGGCCCGCGAGGCGGGCGAACGGCTCGCCGCTGCCGGCTATCGAAGCGGCGGCGCGCGACGCGCCGTGATCAGGCTGCTCGATCGCCAGAGCTGCGCGCTGTCGGCGGTCGAGATCGGCGACGCGCTCGCGCGCCAGGACCGTGCCGTGTCGCGAGCCAGCGTCTACCGCATCCTCGAGGAGCTCGAGGGTGCCGAGCTCGTCACGAGAATCGAGGTCGGACAGGGGGTCGTCCGCTACGAGCCGATCCGCCATGGCCACGGCCATCACCACCACATGGTCTGTGACCGCTGCGGTCGTCTGATCCCGTTCGCCGACGAGGGTCTCGAGCGCGAGTTGCGCCGCGTCAGCAAGGACGTGGCGCTCGAGGTCGCCGAGCACGAGGTGATCCTGCGCGGCGCCTGCGAGCGGTGCCTCGGCGGATCGCCCGATTGACGAGACCGGCGCGAAGGTCTACGTTGAGGTCCCAAACCAACGACGGAGGGAAGCAGCCATGGGCCTACTGGACAAGGTCAAGGCAGGCGCCGAGCAGGCCGCCAGCACGGCGCAGAAGCAGGCGCAGATCGTTGCCGCGAAGCGCGAGCTGAGCCAGGCCTACGGCGACCTCGGAAAGACCGCCTTCGGGCTTGTCGATCGCGGGGAGCTGAGCCACGCCGACCTCGCCGCCGGCGCCGACCACATCCGCGAGCTGCAGTCGCGCCTGAGCGGCGATGGCGCCTCGCCGGACGACGGCGAAGCCGACATCGTCGAGTAGCCGCCGGCCGCCTGCTCGAGACGGGGGCCGTGCCCGCACCTGGCGGGGACGGTCGCCGCCGCATGCGTTTGGATAGTTGCGGCAGCACGCGTTTGGATAGAGTCCTTCGCGCGCGTCACGCGACGGTTGTCCTGTCATTAGAGGAGGCACGCAGCGAATGAGTCCCGCAAACCTCGAGGCGAAGATCCAAGCGGCCGGAGGCGCCGTCGAGCTGGCTCGCAACTCCCAGATCGGGCCCTACGTGTACCCGGCGGTCGCCGCTGAGTTCACGAACTGGCGCGACGAGCAGGTCGCATGGGCTGAGACCTGCGCGTTGTTCGACCAGTCTCACCACATGACCGAGCTCTACATCGAGGGCCCGGACACGATCAAGCTGCTCTCGGACGTCGGCGTCAACAGCATGGCCAACTTCGCCCCCAACAAGGCCAAGCAGCTGGTCGTCTGCAACCCCGACGGCTACGTCATCGGCGACGGCATCCTCTTCTATCTGGACACCGGCCAGATTGTGCTGGTCGGGCGCCCTTCGGCGCACAACTGGGTCCAGTACCACGCCGAGACGGGCGGCTACGACGTCAAGTGCGAGCGCGACGAGCGCACCGCGGTCAATCCGAGCGGCCGCCGCCGGGTCTACCGCTTCCAGGTTCAGGGGCCGAACGCCCTGAAGGTGATGGACAAGGTCTGCGGAGGGAACGTCCCGGAGATCAAGTTCTTCAACATGGCTCCGCTGACGATCGCCGGGCACACCGTCACAGCGCTTCACCACGGCATGTCGGGCGCTCCCGGAATGGAGCTTTTCGGACCGTGGGAGGAGCGCGAGGACGTTCGCGCGGCGATTGTGCAGGCAGGCGAGGAGTTCGGCCTGCGCCAGGTCGGTTCGCGCGTCTATGCGACCAACACCCTCGAGTCGGGCTGGATCCCCTGCCCGCTGCCGGCGGTCTTCTCAGGCGACGACATGAAGGCCTACCGCGAGTGGCTGCCCGCGGACGGCTACGAGGCTACGGGTTCGCTCGGCGGCAGCTTCTACTCCGACGACATCTCCGACTACTACCTCACCCCGCACGACCTCGGCTACTGGCCGTTCGTGAAGTTCGACCACGACTTCATCGGCCGCGAGGCGCTCGAGAAGATGGCCGAGAACCCGCCGCGGCGCAAGGTCACGCTCGCCTGGAACGGCGAGGACGTGGCGCGCGTCTTCGAGTCGCTGGTCAGCCAGGGCAGCGGGCGAGCCGGCAAGTACATCGACCTGCCGCTTTCCAACTACTCCACCTGGCCCAACGACAAGCTGCTCGTCGGCGGCGAAATGGTTGGCGTGTCGACCTTCTCGGGCTACAGCTACAACGAGAAGTCGATGCTCTCGCTCGCCGTCGTCGACGACGACGTCAAGATCGGCAACGAAGTCACGCTCGTCTGGGGCGAGGAGAACGGCGGATCGGCAAAGCCGGTCGTCGAGCGCCACGAGCAGATGGAGATCCGCGCGATCGTCAGCCCGTGCCCGTATTCGGAGGTCGCCCGCACCTCCTACGCCGAGGGCTGGCGCACCAAGGCCGCGGTGGCCTAAGCGGCCCAGGACGCTTCACCGGTCGAAACCGACCGCGTGCCCACCGATGGGCGCGCGGTCGGAAGCCGACCTCACGTTTCGCCGCTCACCGGCGTTGATGAAGGTGTGAGCGGCGAAACAGCTGTGGCGGTGGGGGCCGAGCGCACGCACATCGATGTGCCGGTGATCGCGGCGATCGCCGTGACGACGCTGTTTTGGGCGTCGGCGTTCGTCGCGATCCGCGAAGCGCGCCACCACTACGGGCCGGGCGAGCTCGCGCTCGGCCGCCTGATCGTCGCGTTCGGCGCGCTCAGCGCGATGATGGCCGTGCAGCGCCTGTCGATCCCGCCGCGGCGCGAGTGGCCGGCGATCATCGCCTGCGGCGTCCTCTGGCTCGGCGTCTACAACGTCGCCCTCAACCAGGGCGAGCGCCTCGTCGACGCCGGCACCGCGGCGATGCTCGTCAACGTGGCGCCGATCATGATCGCCGTGCTCGCCACGTGGATTCTTCGCGAGCGCCTGTCGTTCTGGCTGCTCGCCGGGCTCGGCGTCGCCTTCGGCGGCGCGGTCGTTATCGCGATCAGCTCCGCCCACCATCACGACGGCCTCGGCGGCGTGCTGCTCTGCGTTCTGGCCGCCGCGGCCTACTCGATCGCCGTGACGATCCAGAAACCGGTGCTGTCGCGCATCTCGCCGATCGCGGTCACCTGGGGCGCCTGCCTCGCGGGCGCCGTCGTGCTGCTCGAATTCGCCCCGGGGCTCGTGCACTCCGTCGGCCGCGCGCCCGCATCGAGCACGCTACTCGTCGTCTATCTCGGCGTCGGGCCTACAGCGATCGCATTCTCGACATGGGCCTTCGCACTTTCGCGCAGCACGATGGCCCGCCAGGGAGCGACCACCTACCTCGTGCCGCCGCTGGTCATCCTGCTCAGCTGGGCGACGCTCGACGAGGTGCCGGGCGTCGTCGGGATGCTCGGCGGGCTGCTGTGCCTGCTCGGCGTGGCCGTGACGCGACGCCGGCGCTAGTCGGCGTTGGGAAGGTCGGCCACGACTTCGCCGAGGGGTCGCCGGCGTCCGGTGTGGAACGGGATCTCCTCGCGCGTGTGGCGCCGGGCCTCGGCCGCGCGCAAGAGGCGCATCAGGTCGACGATCGGCTCAAGCTCGTCGCACTCGAAGGCCAATAGCCACTCGTAGTCGCCGAGCGCGAAGGCGCTGATCGTGTTCGCCAGCACCTCGGGGCGGCTCCGTCCCATCTCACCGTGCTCGCGGAGCATCGCCGCGCGCTCTGCCTCGGGCAGCAGGTACCACTCGAGCGAGCGGACGTACGGATACACCGAGACGTAGCGGCGCGGCTCCTCGTCGCGCATGAATGCGGGTGTGTGCGACTTCGCGAACTCGGCCTCGCGGTGGACCCCGATCGCCGACCAGACCGGGCGCAGCTCGCGTCCGAGCTGGGTGTGGCGAAACGCGAGGAGTGCGTCCTGCACATCGTCGGCGGCGCGACCGACGAGCCACAGCAGCATGTCCGCATCGGCGCGGTAGCCCGTCACCGTGTAGGCGCCGCGCAGGCGCGCGGGCGTCGACGAGAGCGCCGCCTCGGCCTCCGCGGCGAGCGCCGCGCGCGTCGCGGGGTCGCGCGCCGCGAGCGCGGGCGCGGCCGCGAAGCTCG
>DATGHN010000114.1:0-2262 GCA_035308005.1 Solirubrobacteraceae bacterium | reverse complement strand
CGGTGGCTGTTGTGCGCCAGCGTCGCGACGGGCGCATCGGCCGCGATCGCCAGCGCGCCTAGCACGCTCACGAGACGCCGGCTGGCCAGCGCGATCTCACCCCACGTGTGACGCAGCGGGCCGTCGGGCGTGGCCGACGTCACGGTCAGCGGCGCGGCGACCGTCTCGATCCGCCGCAGCACGAGGTCGAGCGTCAGCGGCATCTCTCCCATCAGCCCCCGCGGGGCCGCGGGGCCGCTCACCGGCGCTCGTAGCTCTGCAGGCCGGGGCGGATGCTCTTCTCGTCGAGGAACTGCCGCAGGCCCTCGGCGCGACCGCCCTCGCGGTCGACGAACTGCGACTGCTCGAGCTTCGCGTAGAGATAGTCCTCCGCGTCGTCCCAGCTCATGTTCCGGCACAGCCGGAAGCCGACCTTCGCGGCGTGCAGGGCGTCGGGGTTCTTCCCGAGCAGCTCGCGGGCGAGCTCCTCGACCTCGACGCGCAGCCGCTCCCGCGGCGTGCTCCAGTTGACGAGGCCCATCTCGGCGGCCCTGCGCCCGTCGAATGTCCGCCCGGTCATGATGTAGAGCAGCGCGTCGCGCGTGGAGATCGTCTCCGCGAGGGCGCGGCTGACGACGCTGCCCGGCGGGATCCCCCAGTTGATCTCGGACACGCCGAAGATCGCCTCGTCGGCGGCGACCGCGAGGTCGCAGCCGACGAGCGGGATGAAGGCGCCACCGAAGCACCAGCCGTTGACCATCGCGATCGTCGGCTTGGCGTAGGAGCGCAGCATCCGGATCTGCCAGTCGCCGTTGTCGCGGCGCACCTTGCGCTGGACGTGGCGCGGCGCCTCATCGACCTCGCGGAAGTATTCCTTGAGGTCCATCCCCGCCGAGAACGAGTCGCCCGCCCCGCTCAGCACGACCACGCCGACGCCATCGTCCGCGTCGAGCGCGTCGAGCGCGTCGAGCATCTCGCTGTTGAGCAGCGGGTTCATCGCGTTGCGCTTCTCGGGCCGGTGCAGCTCGAGCCACGCGATCCCGTCGTCGACCGCCACCCGGATCGTCTGCCAGCGCCCGTCGTAGCTCATTCGGTCCTCCTGTCGTGGTCCGCTCGCTCGAGCGAGCGGCCGATGATCTCCCGCATGATCTCGTTGGTGCCGCCGAAGATCCGCGTCGCGCGCGCGTCGGCCCAGGCACGCGCGATCGCGTACTCGGTCATGTAGCCATAGCCGCCGTGCAGCTGGACGCAGCGGTCGAGCACGCGGCCCTGGACCTCCGTGCACCAGAACTTCGCGATCGCCGCATCCTCGGGCGAGAGCGCGCCGTCGCCGAGCGACGCCACGCATGCATCCAGATGGCTCTGCGCGACCTCGATCTCGACGTGACACTCGGCGAGCTGGAAACGCGAGTTCTGAAAGGACGAGACCGGCTGGCCGAACGCGGTGCGCTGGCGCGTGTACTCGAGCGTGCCGGCGAGCCCGGCACGGGCGGCTCCGAGCGCGCCGATCGCGATCGAGATGCGCTCCTGTGCGAGGTTCGAGACGAGATAGCGGAAGCCTTGGCCCTCGTCCCCGAGGAGGTTCGAGGCCGGCACGTGCACGTCGTTGAAGAAGAGCTCCGCGGTGTCCTGGGCGTGCTGGCCGAGCTTCTCGAGGTTGCGACCGCGCTCGAAGCCCTCCATGCCGCGCTCGAGGACGACCAGGCTGACGCCGCGATGGCGCTGGCTCGGGTCGGTCTTGACCGCGACGATCACGAGGTCAGCGTTGATCCCGTTGGTGATGAACGTCTTCGCCCCGTTGACGAGGTAGCCGCCGCCCGAGCGAATCGCCGTCGTGCGGATCCCGGCGAGGTCGGAGCCGGTATCGGGCTCGGTCATCGCGATCGCGAGGATCTGCTCGCCGCGCGCGACACCCGGGAGCCAGCGCTCGCGCTGCTCCTCGGTCGCGTAGGAGAGCAGGTAGGGCAGGCACACGTCGTTGTGCAGCGTCAGCCCGAGTCCGAAGCCGACCACCAGCGCGAGCGCGACCTCCTCGGCGACCACGACGTTGAAGCGGAAGTCCTCGATCCCAGGGCCGCCGTGGCGCTCGGGCACGCTCATCGACGCGAAGCCCATCGACGCGGCCTTGGCGTAGAGCTCGCGGGGCACGATGCCCTCGCGTTCCCACTCCAGGTAGTGCGGGAGCACCTCCTCGGCCAGGAAGCGCCGGAAGCTCTCGCGGTAGTCGTCCTGCTCGTCGGTGAACAGCGTGCGACGCATCAGCGCTCGTGCAGCAGCAGCACG
>DATGHN010000113.1:0-5403 GCA_035308005.1 Solirubrobacteraceae bacterium | reverse complement strand
GGTCGCGCGCAGGCCGTTGGCGCGATCGACAAGCACTCGCCCGCCCGAGAAGGTCAAGTCGTCCGCGTATCGGGTGTAGCTGAGCCCGAGCGACGCAGCGAGACCAGCGAGGCGGAGGTCCAGGCGAAACGCAGCCAGGTTTGCGAGCGCCGGCGAGGTCGGGGCGCCTTGGGAAAGGTGGGGCGAGGCAAGGCGTTGGCCTTGCCGATGGTGGGCGGCGATCTGCTGCCGCTCGGCTGGGCGAGGAATCGCCCGCCATACGTTCCCCGGCACGACGTTCGTGGTCAGCCCGGTCAGCGCATGCGCGACCGCCTCGGGGTAGCCGGCAGTGCGAAAGATCCCGTAGACGCGGGCGGCTCGAATCGACGTGAAGAAGTCCTCGAGATCGAGCCGCACGACGACGTGCTTGCCGGCATGGCACTCCGCGTGCGTCAGCGCGAGCGGCCGCGGGTAAAGCGTGAGCCGCCGGATGCGCGGGAACCCAGTCCAGAACCTCGTGCAGGATGCGCCGCTGGGCGGCCTTCAGCCGGGACTTGGGCACTTCGATGACGCGCGGCGCACCCTCGCGTCGCGGACGGCTGGAGTACCAGTAATTGCGCAGTCGCTGATCGGGAACGCTGCGTTCGAGGCTGCGCGTGTCGCCGAGCCACGCCAGCTCCCCCGTGTCCATCTCGAGGAAGTGTGCGAGCGCGCTTAGGTCGGCGAGCTCCGGGACGGGCCAGCGCATCGGGCCCATGGCACTCTCGGCGAGAAACCACTTGCGTACCGTCGGCGGTCGCGTGGCGCTTTCGTAGCGTTGAAGCGTGACGGCGATGAACGCCGCGAGCTCGCGCGGCCGATCGACCGGCGGCCGCTCGTAAGCGTCGAAGATCGCATTGACCACCGGTCGGAGCCACCGAGGTCGCGGGCGCAGTGCCTGCTCCGCCCGTTTCGCCGCCTGCGAGTGGTGCCAGACGCCGGCGAGGACGGCGCTCGCCAGCGCCTTTGATATCTCGGCGCGTTTGCCCGCGGTGTACACGCGCACAGCATGGCGACGTCGCGCTCCGACTGCTCTTCGTGGTGCACGCCCCACAGCACCTCTTCAGATGTGCTCACGGGCGGGCGATGCTCTGCTCTGGTCACCTACGTGTCCCCGGGGTAACCCCGGAGACGGCGACACGCCCAGTGGGCGCGCCATCCCGGCTCGGCCGCGCGACGTCGCTGCGCTCAATCTCACGGCTCGACCTAGAGGCCGCCTACGCCAACGTCCCTAAGCCAGACGCGTTCGAGACCTGCCGTCCTAGGCCGGCTCGGGCGCCCGTGCCGGCAGATCGATCTGCGGATCGACGTTCAGATGCGGCAGCCGGCGCGCGAGGCCCGACGGCAGCCACCAAGCACGCGGCCCCATCAGCGCCATCAGCGCCGGGACGAGCACTGTGCGAATCAGGAACGCGTCGAGGAAGACGGCCGAGGCGAGCCCGACTCCGAAGAGCTTGATCGTCAGGCTGTCGCCGAGCACGAACGACGCAAAGACGCAGACCATGATCGCCGCGGCGGCCGTGATCACGCGCCCGGTCGCCGCGAGCCCGTGGCGCACAGCGTGCGCCGCGTCCCCGGTGCGCTCCCACTCCTCGTGCATCCGCGACATCAGGAAGACCTCGTAGTCCATCGAGAGGCCGAACACGATCGCGAAGACCATCACGGGTAAGAAGGCGGCAATCGGCGAGGTCGTGGAGATCCCGATCACCCCCCCGAGCCAGCCCCACTGAAAGACGGCGACAACGACGCCGAACGCCGCAGCGACGCTGAGCAGGTTCATCAGGATCGCCTTGACGGCGACGAACAGCGAGCGGAAGACGACCAGCAACAGAATCGCCGACAGCAGCACGACCGCGCCGATGAAGAGCGGCAGCTTGCTCGCCATGTAACTGGAGAAGTCGGCGAAGAGGGCGGTTGTGCCGCCGACGTAGATCGTCGTCTTGGTTTGTCGCTCGAGCGGCGGTAAGAGCGTGTTGCGCAGCCGGTCGAGCAGCGTCGAGGTCGCTGCGGCGCGCGGGGTCGTCTTCTCGACGACATTGATCAGGGCCAGGCGCCCGTTGGGGCTGTAGACGGCCGGGGTCACACGCTGCACGTCGGGTGCGCCGGAGACACCGGCGGCGATCGTCGCGACGGCCGCCGTGTCATGTGGCGTCGGCAGCTGCGCGACGAGCTCCATCGGCCCGTTGAAGCCTGGACCGAATCCCTTGGCGAGGAGGTCGTACGCCTGCCGCGTCGTCGTCGACTTGGCGTCGGTGCCCGCGTCGGCGGCGCCGAGGCGGAGGCTCAGGATCGGCGAGGCGAGGACGAGCAGGATCGTCAGCGAGACGCCCGCCGCGATCAGCGGGCGGCGCTGGACGGTGGCGGCCCAGCGCTCCCACAGCGTCCGCTCGGGCTTCGCGCGGTGGCGCAGCCTAAACGGATCGCCGCGGTCGATGCCGCGGCCGATCTTGGAGAGCACGGCCGGGAGCAGCGTGATCGCTGCGAACATCGTCAGGAGCACGGTCAGCGATGAGCCAACCGCCGGGCCGCGCAGGAAGCTCACGCCGGTCAGAAGCTGGCCGAGCATCGCGACGACCACGACCACGCCCGCGAAGAGCACGGCACGGCCGGAGGTGTCCATCGCCGTGACGAGCGCGTCGTCGACCTCGAGGCCGGCGTCGAGCCCGGCCCGATAGCGGGTGACGACGAACAGCGCATAATCGATCCCCACCCCCAGGCCGATCATCGCCGCGAGCTCGGGGGTGAAGTTGACGACGTCGAAGAGGTGCGTGAGCACCGCGATCAGCCCGATCGCCGTACCCAGTGCAAGCAACGCCGTGATCAGCGGCAGGCCCGCGGCGACGAAAGTGCCGAAGGTGATCAGCAGGATCACGATCGCGGCGAGGATGCCGATGATCGTCGCCGGACCGGTTCCCGGCGGCTCGACCTGCTCGATCGGCGAGCCGCCGAGCTGGATCTGCATCGACGCGGTGCGCGCGTGCTCGGCGGTGTGGATGACGCGGTTGATCGCGTTCGTCGGAAGCTGGAACGAGCGCTCGTCGAAGAGGACGGTCGCGTAGGCGATGTGGCCGTCGCGTGAGACCGCACTGGCGGTCGGTGAAAATGGCGACACGACGCCGCTGATGTGCGGCATTTGCGAGATCGTCGTCAGCAGCGAGTCGATCTGCGAGCGCGCAGCGGGGCTGGTGACCGCGGTCGCGGAGTCGAAGACGATCGTCGCCGAGTCGCCCTTGCGGACCGGGAAGCTCTTCTGGAGCAGGTTGATCGCGCGTTGCGATCCAGCGCTGCTCTGCCCCTTGAAGTTGCTGTTGTAGTCCGAGCCGACCGCCTGCCCGATGCCGTTGGCGGCGATCAGGGCGACGACCCAGCCCACGATCACCACGCGCCGATGGGCGATGCACCATCTCGCCAAAGCTCTCATCTGTTGCTACCTCCGCACGCTGTTTTTCGCTTCCCCCACTTAGCCCCGGACCCTAGCACAAGTGAGAGTCACTACTCCGCTTTGGTAGCATCAGTCACAAGATGGCCACAACCGCGGGAGAGAAGCCGCTGCGCGCCGATGCGCAGCGAAACCACGACCGCATCATCACCGCCGCCCACGAGGCGCTCGCCGAGCACGGACTCGACGTGTCGATGGAGGAGATCGCCCGCCGCGCCAACGTCGGCCCCGCGACGCTCTACCGCCGCTTCCCGAGCAAGCAACTACTGCTTCGCGCGATCCTCGACGCGCGCCTTGACGAGCTCGAGCCGCGGATCACGGCCGCCTGCGCGGCCGCAGATCCATGGGAGGGGCTCGTCGCCGGCATGCGCGCCGTGCTCGACGCGCAGGCCCGCCACATGGCCCTCCTCCAGGCTCTCGCCGAGGCCGGCGTGCTACCCAAGCTCAAGGCGGAGCTCCACGCGCGCGTCTTCACGCCACTGAATGAAGTCTTCGCCCGCGCCCAGGACGCCGGCCTGGTGCGCGGCGACCTGGCCCCCGCGGAGCTGCCGATGCTGATCCGGATGGTCGCGACGACGATCGGGATCGGCAGCTGGGAGCGCTACCTGGCGCTGCTCGCGGACTCGCTGCGCACGAGCGGCAAGACGGCGCTCCCACCGGCCTTGATCAACCACGCGCCGGCGGGATGTGCAGCCCCGCGACGAGCAGACGCGTCCCGAGGCTAGAAGTCGAGGTTGGCCATCACGTGCTTGACGATCGTGTAGTCCTCGAGTGAGTACATCGAGAGGTCCTTGCCGTAGCCGGACTCCTTGAAACCGCCGTGCGGCATCTCGCTGACGAGTGGGATGTGGTCGTTGATCCACACGCAGCCGAAGCGCAGCGCCTTCGAGACGCGCAGCGCGCGACCGACGTCGCGCGTCCAGACCGATGAGGCGAGGCCGTAGGGCGTGCCGTTGCCCCACTCGATCGCCTGCGCCTCGTCAGTGAAGCGCTGGACGGTGATCACCGGGCCGAAGATCTCGCGCTGGATCAGCTCGTCGTCCTGGGACAGGCCGGCGACGACCGCGGGCTCGAGGAAGAAGCCCGGCCGGTCAGGCTCGACGCCACCGGTCACGAGCTCGGCGCTCTTGGTGCGCCGCTCGAGCAGCCCCTCGACGCGCTCGCGCTGGCGCGCGGAGTTGAGCGGGCCGAGCGTCGTCGACTCATCGAGCGTGTCGCCGATGACGAAGCCCGACGCCTGCGCGGCGAGGCCCGAGACGACGTCGTCGTAGACCCTGTCTGAGGCCAGCACGCGCGTCGCCGCGGTGCAGTCCTGGCCGGCGTTGTAGTAGGCCGTGCCGGCAATCGTCTCGAGCGCCGATTCGAGCTCGACGTCGTCGAACACGATCACCGGCGCCTTGCCGCCGAGCTCGAGGTGGACTCGCTTGAGCGTCGCCGCGGCGGCCGCGGCGATCCGCTTGCCCGTCGCGACCGAGCCGGTCAGCGACACCATCGCGACATCGGGATGCTCGACGAGCGGCTGGCCGGCGGGCTCGCCGTGACCGCAGACGACGTTGAAGACCCCCGCCGGGAGGATCTCACCGGCGAGCTCGGCGAGGCGAAGCGTCGTGACGGGCGTCGTCTCGGCGGGCTTCAGGACGATCGTGTTGCCGGTCGCGAGCGCCGGGCCGATCTTCCAGATCGCCATCAGCAGCGGGTAGTTCCAGGGCGTGATCTGGCCGACGACGCCGACCGGCTCGCGGCGGATGAACGAGGTATGGCCCTCCATGTACTCACCGGCGGCGCGGCCCTCCATGCAGCGCGCGGCGCCGGCGAAGAAGCGCAGGTTGTCGCACATCACGGCGACCTCGTCGCTGAGGACTCCGGCGATCGGCTTGCCGGCGTTGATCGCCTCCTCGCGGGCGAGCTCCTCGCCGTGCTCCTCGACCTTTGAGGCGAGCGCGAGC
>DATGHN010000112.1:0-15069 GCA_035308005.1 Solirubrobacteraceae bacterium | reverse complement strand
ACGGGACGCTGTTCGTAGTCGATGAGATCCAGACCGGCCTTGGGCGCACCGGCACCTGGTTCGCGCTCGAGCACTGGGGCCTTCGGCCCGACATGGTCCTCGTCGGCAAGGCCCTCAGCGGCGGCTTCATGCCGGTCGCGGCGATGGTCACCACGCGCGAGATCTTCGATGCCGCGGTCGGAACGCTCGAGCGCTCCTACGTCCACCAGTCGACATACGGACGCAATCGCCTTTCGATGGCGGCTGGCCTCGCGGCGCTACGGATCATCGAGCGTGACCGGCTGCTCGCGCACGTCGACGCCGTCAGCAGCTTGCTGTTCGCGGGCCTTGCCGAGCTCAAAAGCCGCTACGAGCTGATCGGCGAAATTCGCGGCCGGGGACTGATGATCGGCATCGAGCTGGCTGCGCCGCGCTCGCGCGTCGCGCGGCTGAACTGGCAGCTGATCCACAAGGCGAGCGAGGGCCTCTTCGGCCAGCTGATCGTGATCCCGCTGCACCGCGACCACGGCGTGATCACGATGGTCGCCGGCAAGAACGACGTGATCAAGCTGCTCCCGCCGCTGACGCTGTCACTGGAGGAGGCGCAGACCTTCCTGAACGCGCTCGACTCGGTCCTCGCCGACTGCGCGGGCGGCGCCGGCAAGAACTGGAGCGTCGTTCGCGACATCGCGACGGCGACGCTTCGCAACAAGGCCCGGCGACGCGAGGCGGCGCCGGCGCCCGAGCAGGCACCATTCGAGCCGCTGCCGCGCGAGCAAAACGGCCAGGACATCTGCCTCGTGACGGGCGCGACGGGGTTCATCGGCGGCCGCCTCGCCGAGCGCCTGACGGCCGACGGTTTCCACGTCCGCTGCCTCGTGCGCCCGAGCAGCAACACCGACTCGCTGGGCCGCCTGGACGTCGAGCTCGCGCTCGGCGACTTGACGACGGCGCGCTCCCTCGAGCGCGCCTCCAAGGGCTGCCGCTACGTGTTCCACTGCGGCGCCCGTGTCTCGGACTGGGCCACGGCGGCGGAGATCGCGCGCGTCAACGTCGAGGGCACTCGCAACGTGATGGCGGCCTCGGCGGCCAACTCGGTCGAGCGCGTCATCCACTTCAGCACGACCGACGTCTACGGCTACCCCGGCTACGCGGGCGTCGATGAAACGCATGTCGCGACGCGCTTTCGCAACTGGTACGCGCAGACCAAGCTCGCGGCCGAGGCCGAGATCCGCCGCTACGAACGCACGCACAAGCTCGACACGGTGATCCTGCGCCCGGCGACGGTCTACGGACCGCACTCGATCGAGGTCGTCGGCGAGATCGCGCGGGCGATGCGCGGCGGCAACATGCTGCTCGTCGACGGCGGGCGCGCCGTCGCCGGCCTCTGCTACGTCGACAACGTCGTCGACGCCGCGGTCCTCGCGGCATCTCACTCAGACGCCCCCGGCAACGCCTTCAACATCACCGACGGCATCGGCGTGACATGGAAGCAGTTCACCGACGGCCTCGCCGAAGGCCTCGGCTATCAGCAGGTCCGCTGGAGCATCCCGTTCTGGCTGGCCAACGCGATTGGCTTCTCGCTCGAGCACGCCTACCGCGCGGCGCGCCGGACGACGCGCCTAGAGCTTCCGCCGCTGCTCTCGCGCCAGGCCGTGCACGTTCTCGGCCACGACCAGGACTTCAGCAACCGCAAGGCCCGCGACGTCCTCGGCTGGCAGCCGCGCGTCGACTACGCGACCGGCCTCGCCGCGACCGTCGACTGGCTGGCGGCCGAGCACGGACGGCGCGTGGCAGCGTGACTGCAAGACTGCGGGCGATGGTGGTGTCCCAACAGGGCGGTTCGCGGCTGAGTGCCGCGGTATTGGTCGCCGCTGCGCTGCTTGCCCTGGGGGTCGGCGGCGCGGCTGCGTCGCCCCGCGTCGTCACGCACAGGCAGGCGCGCGCAGTCGCGACGGCGATCAACCTGCGCCAGGCCGACCTCCCCACCCTAAAACAAGTCGGCTCGGTGACGACGACGCCGGAGGACGCCGGCGGCGAGCAGCTGTCCGCGTGCGCCGGCGGCGTGCCGGACCGGCTCGCGTTCGCGAACGTGACCTCGCCCAACTTCGTCGGCAACGGCGCGGCCGCGACGACGATCAGCTCGAGCACCGAGATCTTCCCCTCGGCCGGCCTCGTCGCCAAGGACCTCGCGGCGGCGCGCAGCCCCCGCGGACAGAGGTGCATCCAGGAGGCCCTGCAGGCCTCGCTGCGCAGTCAGGCGCAGAAGAACGAGACGTTCACAGCGTCGCTGTCGCTTCGCCCGGCGCCGGTATCGGGCGCCGACACGAGCGTCGAGGTGCGCGTCGCGATCACGGCGACCGTCAAGACGAACGGGAAGAGCGTCAGCGTCCCCCTGACCGCCGACTTCATCGGCTTCGGATGGGGGCAGGCCGAGGTGACGATGAGCGTGCTGACGTCGTTTGGTCCCCCGCCCGCCTCGCTTGAGAGCCGGCTCTGCGCGATCCTCCTCAGCCGCGCTCGCGCCGCGATCGGCTGAGGTGGGGTAGCGCTGGCGCGCGTGGCGCGGCGCGCGTTCGTGGGCGGCGACGCTCTTGACAACATGTCGATCATCGACATATGGTGGCGGCGGTGGAGCTCCGCAGGCCCAGTTACTTCGCGCTTGCCGCGCTCATTGACGGGCCTCTTCACGGGTACGCGATCGTGCAGCGGGCCGGTGAGCTTTCGCAGGGCACCGTTCGTCTTTCGACCGGGACGCTCTACGCGTTGCTCGAACGCGCGATCGACGATGGCCTGATCGTGGCGGGCGAGGAATACATCGAAGGTGGCCGTCGGCGGCGCGACTACGCGCTCACGTCAGCTGGGCGCGGCGAGCTTGAGGCAGAGACACGCCGCCTTGCGAGCGCGTCGCGCGCCGTCGGAGCCCGCCTGCGCGCGACGCAAAAGGCGGCCACTGCATGAGCCAGGAGCGCCGCGCCAGGATCGCACTGCGCGCCTACCCCAGGGAGCTGCGCGCCAGCCGGGGCGAGGAGATGATCGCCACCCTGCTCGATGCCAGCGGTGAGTCCGGTCGGCGACATCGGCGAGAGCTCGCTGGGCTCGTGGTCGGCGGCCTTCGCGCGCGGGCGCTACGGCGGTCGCAGCCGGGGCCGACGCGCAACGTCGCCGACGGCTTGTGCTACGCCGCCACGGGGATGCTGGCGTTGGCGAGCGCCGAGATCGCGGGCGTGGATAACCGCTTCGCCTCGCACTGGGTCGAGCTCTGGCCGCTTGCGCTGTTGGGCGGAGCCCTCGCGGCAGCGCTCGCCGGCTATGACCGGATCGCTGCGCTCGCCGGGCTCGCGTGGATCATCGATGCGTTCGCGCGCGTGACCACCCCCCAGAGCGGGTCGCTGCTCGCCTTCGACGTTGTCCCGCTCGTCTGCCTCCTCACGATGCTGGTCCTCCCTCGGCGAGAGCCTCGCCGGCTGGCTCGCCTGGTGTGGCTGATTCCGATCGCGGCGTTCGGCATCCTCGCCGGCGGGGCCGGGCCCCGCAGCTACCTCCTGCTCACACCCCTCGCAGTCGTGGTCCCGCTGGCGGTGGCGCGCTTCCAGCGCGATCCGCGACTCGCGATCGCCTGCGCGCTCTTCGCATGGCAGGTGGGGATGTTCGAGCTCGCCGAGGCGGTGGACGGCCGGCCGCTGCCCCTCGGCCTTCTCCCGACCGCGCTGCTCTTCGGCACGGCGCCCGTGGTGTTCGCGCTCGCTCGCCAGCAGGCGCGATTTCGACAGCGCGACGAAACGGTCTGATCGCCGCGCCCGGGCCGGGCCCAGCTAGGACTTCGCGCCGAACATGCGCCGCAGCCGCTCCCACAGGCCCGGCGTGGCGACCGGCTCGGGTCCGCCCTCCGGAGGCAGCTCTTCCGAGGGAGGATCGGTGTCAAGCCACGCGTCGACGGTCAGTTCGCCGGCCACTCTCCGCTCAGCAAACTCCTCCTGCTCCTCGGCATCGCGGTCCTCCTCGCTCACGCGGCGAGCATAGCCGTGGCGCCAGACCGCGTCCAGCCCCGCGGCAGCTACTCGTTGCGCAACCGCCAGGCCATCCGCGACTGAAGCGTCCAGAGCTCGATGAAGCCCGGCGACGCGGTCTGTGAGAACAGGCCGCCGGACTCGGCGAAGGACGCCAGCGACTGGTCATAGACCGCGTTCGGGGAAGAGCGCGTCACGACCCGCGCGACTCCCTTGTAGAGCTCGAGGCCGATCGTGCCGCTGACCTGCTCGTTGACGGCGTTCATGTAGGCGTCGAGGTCGCTTCGCAGCGGCTCCCACCACAGCCCCGCGTAGACGAGGTAGGCCCACTGGCGGTCGAGGCCGGCCTTGAACTGGTTCTGGTGGATCGTGCAGACGAGCTTCTCGAGCTCCTGGTGGGCGGCGAGGATGATCGCCGCCGCCGGCGCCTCGTAGATGTCGCGGACCTTGAGGCCGACGATGCGGTCCTCGATGTGGTCGACGATGCCAACGCCGTGGCGGCCGCCGATCTCCCCCACCTGCTCGATCAGTTCCGCCAGCGCCAGCCGCTCGCCGTCGAGCGCGACTGGCTCCCCGCGCTCGAACTCGAGCTCGATCCGCTGCGGCTCATCGGGCGCCAGGCGGGGCGGTGTGACGAGCTGGAAGACGTCCTCGTCGGGAGCGTGGTCGAGGTCCTCGATCCAGCGGCCCTCGGAGGAGCGCCCCCAGAGGTTGTCGTCGATCGAGTAGGGGACGACCTCGCTACCGCCCTTGATCGGGATGCCGTGCTCGCGCGCGTAGGCGATCTCCTCCTCACGCCCCATCGCCCACTCGCGCACCGGTGCGATGACCTTCAGCTCCGGGGCGAGCGTCGCGACGGTGCCGTCGATGCGGACCTGGTCGTTGCCCTTGCCGGTGCAGCCGTGGGCGATCGTGTCGCAGCCGGAGCGTCGCGCGTACTCGACAGCCAGCTTTGCGATCAATGGGCGGCCGAGCGCCGTGAACAGCGGGTAGCCGCCCCCGTAGAGGGCGTTCGCTCGGATCGCCGGCGCGATGTACTCGCGCGCAAACTCCTCGCGGGCGTCGACGACGTGGCAGTCGACCGCGCCGATCTGTCGCGCCTTGCCCTCGATCACCGAGTAGTCCTCGCCGGGCTGTCCGAGGTTGACGGTCAGCGTCACGACCTCGGCCTCGTAGCGCTCCTGGATCCAGCGGAGCATCACGCTCGTGTCGAGGCCGCCGCTGTAGAGCAGCAGGACGCGATGAACCTCGGCCGGGTCGGCCTGGTAGGAGGCGGTCAGCGGGGCGAAGCTCATCGCGCGCGCAAGCCTAGTCCGCGCCCGCGCCGAGCACGGCGCGCAGCCGCGCCAGGCACTCCTGCGCCTCGGCCTCGCCGATGATCAACGGCGGCAGCAGCCGAAGCGTCGCCGCCCCGGTCGCGTTGATCACGAGCCGTTGTTCGAGCAGCGCGCGGCGCGCGATCTCCGGCGCGTCGACGTCGAGATCGAAGCCGATCATCAGCCCGCGACCGCGCACCGACACCACATGTGGGAGGGCCGCAACGCCCTCGCGCAACACCTCCCCCAGCTCGCGCACGCGCGCGTGGAGATCGTCGTCGAGCAGGATGTCGAGCGCGGCGAGCGCCGCCGCGCAGACGACCGCTCCGCCGGCGAACGTCGAGCCGTGATCGCCGGGCGCGAAGGTGTCGGCGTGGCGCTCGCCGGTGATCAGGGCGCCGATCGGCAGCCCGCCGCCGAGCGCCTTGGCGCTCGTCATCAGATCCGGCACGACCCCGCAGTGCAGGTGATCCCAGGCGTAACCGGTCCGCCCAAGCCCGGTCTGGATCTCGTCGAAGATCAGCGTCGTGCCGGTTTCGTCGCAGCGCTCGCGAACGAACCGAAGCAGCTCATCGGCTAGCACGTGGACGCCGCTCTCCCCCTGGATCGTCTCGAGGATCACGGCCGCCGTCCCCTCGTCGATCACGGCGTCGAGCGCCGCGCGCGTCGGCGCGACCGCGACGAAGCCGCCGACCAGCGGCGCGAACGGCGCCTGCTTGGCCTCCTGCGGCGTCGCCGACAGCGAGCCGTAGGTGCGACCGTGGAAGGCGCCGTGGACCGACACGATCGTCCCGCCCTGGCGCGCCTTGCGGGCGCATTTGATCGCCGCCTCGACGGCCTCGGTCCCGGAGTTGGTGAAGAACACCTTGCCGCCGAGCGAGCTCTCCGAAAGGCGCTGCGCGAGCGCCGACATGGGCTCTGTGTAGTACAGGTTGCCGACATGGATCAGCGCCGCCGCCTGCTCGCGGATCGCGGCGATCACCGCGGGATGGCAGTGGCCGACGCTCGAGACCGAGATTCCGGCCAGGAAGTCGAGGTACTCGTTGCCGTCTGAGTCCCACAGCCGCGCGCCCTCGCCGCGCGCGAACTCGACGCCGTAGCGCGCGTAGTTGGGCGTCAGGAACGCGTCGGCGTGCTCGGCGACGCTCATCCCGCCGTCACCTTCGTCCCGATCCCGGCGTCGGTGAAGAGCTCGAGCAGCAGCGAGTGCGGCACGCGCCCGTCGATGATCTGCGCCGCCGCGACGCCGCCGCTGACGGCGTCGACGCAGGCCTGGAGCTTCGGGCGCATGCCGCCGTCGATCGAGGCGAGCGCGGCGGTCACCTCGGCGACGCTCGCCGTCGCGATCAGGCTCTCGGGGTCGGCCGCGTCGCGCAGCCAGCCGCGCACGTCGGTCAGGAAGACCGCCGTGCGCGCACGCAGCGCCACTGCGATTGCCGCGGCCGCTTCGTCGGCGTTGATGTTGTAGGAGTTGCCGTCCTCGTCGGCGCCGACCGAGGCGACGACCGGGATGTAGTCGCGGGCGATGTGGAGGATCACGCCCGGGTCGACGCGCTCGATCGCCCCGACGAAGCCGATGTCCTCACCGCCCGGGGCGCTTCGGCGCGAGCAGCGCAGCAGCGCGCCGTCGTCGCCGGAGAGCCCGACCGCCGGCTGGCCGTGACGGCCGATGCGAAGGACGATGTCGGTGTTGAGCTTTCCGACCAGGACCATCTTCGCGATCTCGACCGTCGCCTCGTCGGAGACGCGCAGGCCGCCGACGAACTCGACCGGCATGTCGAGGCGCTTCATGTAGGCGGTGATGTCGGGGCCGCCGCCGTGGACCACGACGGGGTTCATCCCGACGTACTTCAGAAGGACGACGTCGCGCGCGAACTCCTCGCGCAGCAGCGGGTCGTCCATCGCCGCCCCGCCGTATTTGATGACGACCGTCGAGCCGTGGAACTGACGGATGTAGGGAAGCGCTTCGAGGAGGGTTGCGACGTCGCGCATCAGGTCGTGTACTCGGCGTTGATCTTCACGTAGTCGTAGCTGAGGTCGGAGAAGAACAGCTCGGCCTCGGCGCCCTCGCCGGGCAGCGCGACGTCGTACTCGACCTCGTTGCGCGCGACGGCCTCCTCGAGCGCGGCGCGTTCGAAGCCGATCGCCTCGCCGTCGCGGGCGACCGCGATCCCCTCGATCGCGATTTCGAAGGAAAGCGGCGCGGTACCCGGCAGCGCCGCCCCGATCGCCTGGGCGATCCGCCCCCAGTTGGGGTCGCCGCCGAACAGCGCCGCCTTGACGAGCGGCGAGTTGGCGACCGAGCGGCCGACCCGCTCGACGGTCTCCTCGCCGGCGCCGCGCACGGTCACGCGAGCGATCCGCCGCGCCCCCTCGCCGTCGGCGACCATCCGCAGCGCCAGCTGGCGTAGAAGCGCTTCGAGTGCCCGCGCGAAGCGCTTCTCATCCTCGCTGCCGGCTTCGACATGGATGGCGCTCGCTCCGCTCGCGAGGAGGATGGCCGTGTCGTTGGTCGATAGCTGGCCGTCGACGCTGATGCGGTCAAAGGAGCGCGCGACGGCCGTGCCGAGCAGCGCGTCGGCGAGCGGCTGCGTCAGCACGGCGTCGGTCTCGATGAAACAGAGCATCGTCGCGAAGTGCGGCGAGATCATGCCCGCGCCCTTCGCCTGGGCGGCGAGACGGACGGTCCCCGACGGGAGCGCCACGCGCAGCGCGACGTGCTTGTCGATCGCGTCGGTCGTTCGGATCGCCTGCGCGAAGTCGCCGGCGCCCTCGCCGTCAAGCCGCGCCGCGAGCGCCGGAATCGCGCTGGCGATCCGCTGCCCCGGTAGCGCGACTCCGATCACGCCGGTCGAGGCGACCGCGACCTCGCGCGCCGAGATGCCGAGCGCGTCGGCCGCCGCCTGCTGGACGCGCACCGCCTCGGCGATCCCCGCCTCGCCCGTCGCGGCGTTGGCATTGCCCGAGTTGGCGACGACGGCGCGGATCGCGCCGAGGTCGCAGCGCTCCCGCGTCACGACGACCGGCGCGGCGAGAACGCCCGAGTCGCAGAAGCGCGCCGCGCTGACCGCCGCCTCCGAGTCGCAGACGACGATCCCGAGATCGAGCTCCTGCGAGCCCTTGGCCATGACGCCGCAGGCCGCGCCGCCGAGGCGAAATCCCTCGGGGAGATGCTCGTCCTCGGTCACGTGGACGGGGCGCTCCACCCAGCGCGAGTTGAAGAAGCCCTCGCCGCTCACCGAAGGCCCAGCCCCTCGTCGTAGCCGAACATCAGATTCAGGTTCGCGACGGCCTGCGAGGCGGTCCCCTTCCAGAGGTTGTCGATCGCCGCGAAGACGAAGACCTTGCCGGTCCGCTCGTCGGCGTGCGCGTGCAGCGCGCAGACGTTGGTCTCGCGGACGTCGCGGACGCCGGGGACGCTCGCGACGAGATCGATGAACGGTTCATCGCCGTAGGAGCGCGCGTAGAGCTCGTCGAGCTCGCCCTGCGCCAGCGGACGTGTCGTCGTCACGTAGCAGGACAGCAGTTCACCCTGGTCGATCGGCAGGAGATGCGGCACGAAGGTGACCCGGACGGCGGCGCCGAGGCGCGCGAGCTCCTGGTCGATCTCCGGCATGTGGCGGTGGGCGCCGACGCCATAGGGCCTGACGTTCTCGGTCACCGTCACGAAGTGGTTCGAATCGCGCGGTTGCTTGCCCATCCCCGAGACGCCGGTCTTGGCGTCGATCACGGCGTCGGCGATCAGGCCGGCGTGCGCGAGCGGGGCGAGTGCGAGGATCGCCGCCGTCGGAAAGCAGCCCGGGCAGGCGACGAGCGAGGCCTCGGCGATCTGGGCGCGGTAGAGCTCGGTCAGCCCGTAGGCCGCCTGCTCGATCAGCTGCGGATGGGGGTGCTCGACGTACCAGCGCTCGTATTCGGCGACATCGCGCAGGCGGAAGTCGGCTGAGAGGTCGACGACGCGAACCTCGCGCTCGAGCAGCTCGGCGACGACGGGCGCCGAGCTTCCGTGCGGGTAGGCGATGACCGCCGCGTCGGCGCCGGAGTCGCGCTCGAGGTCGAGCTCCTCGAGCACCAGCGGCACGCGGTGCTGGGGGTAGAGCTGATCGAGCCGCCGACCGGCGTCCTCGCGCGCGGTGACCGCCGTCAGCTCGAACTGCGGGTGGCGCCAGAGCAGGCGCGCGGCGAGCGCGCCCGCGTAGCCGGAGGCGCCGATGACGACGACCTCAGGCACGAAGCTCCCCTCCCACCGCCTCGCGAAGCGCCGCCGCGATCTGCTCGCGCGCCGCCGCGACGTCCTCGTCGGTCAGCGTGCGGTCCTCGGCGCGGAACTCGAGATGCAGAGCCAGCGACACGCGGCCCTCCCCCACCTGCGCTCCGCGGTAGACATCGAAGACCTCGACCGAGGCGAGGCTCGCGCCCCCCGCCGAGCGAATCGCGGCGATGACGGACGCGGCGCTGACGCCCTCGGCGACGACGACGGCGAGGTCCTCGCGAACGGCCGGAAACTCACCGAACGCCCGATACGCGACGACGTCTTGCGCGACTGCGGCCAGGCGGCCGAGGTCGATCGCCCAGAAGGCGGCGCGGTCGAGCTCCCAGGCGCGGCAGACGAGCGGATGGACCTCGCCGATGAAGCCGAGCGCGACATCGCCGCTGCTGATGTTGGCGCTGGCTCCCGGGTGAAGGAACGGCTCATCGCAGGCGCCGAGCTCCCATTGGACGCCGGCCACCTCGAGGACCGCCTCGAGCAGTCCCTTGGCGGCGTAGAAGTCCGCGGGCGCCGGCCCGCTGGCCCGCCACGAGGCGCGCTCCGCTCCGCCGCACAGCAGCACCGCCAGGCCGTGATGCTCGTCGGCGAGCCCGTCGCCGCCGGTGCTCGCGCGAAACACCGTCCCCGACTCGAACAGCGCGAGCGCGCCGGCGTCGCGCGCCGCGTTGTGCGCGGCGGCGTCGAGCAGCGAGCCGAGCAGCGTCGGGCGAAGCAGCGACAGCGATTCGGACAGCGGGTTCTTGATCGCGAGGACGCGGCGCATCGGATGCTCCTCGCCGAGGCGCAGGCGCTCGAGCAGCGCCGGCTCGGCGAACGTCCAGCCGGCGATCTCGGAAACGCCGCGCGCGGCGAGGGCGTCTTCGGCGCGGCGGCGCAGGCGCTGGGCGTGCGTCAGCCGCCCGGCAACCCCCTGGCGCGGCGGGAGCGTCGCCGGCAGCCGCTCGAGGCCGTCGATGCGCGCGACCTCCTCGATCAAATCGACCTCGCGCGTCACATCGCCTGTGCGCCAGTGCGGCACGCCGACGACGAGGTCGTCCGAGACCTCGAAGCCGAGCGAGCCGAGGATCTCGGCGCAGCGCTCGGCCGGGATCTCGGTGCCGAGCAATTCGGCTACGCGCTGCGGGCGAAGGCGGATCGGCGCGGGGCCGACGCCCGGTCCGCCGACGTCGACCGTCCCGGGCACCAGGCGCGCCCCGCAGAGCTCGATCATCAGCGCGCTCGCGACGGCCTGGCCCTCGAGCGGCGAAAGCTGCGAGAGGCCCTTCTCGAAGCGCGCCGAGGCCTCGCTTCGCACGCCGAGCGCGACGCTCGTGCGCTGCACGGTCGCGCCGTCCCAGTTGGCCGCCTCGAGGAGCACGCGCGTCGATCCCTCGCCGACCTCCGAGCGCGAGCCGCCCATGATGCCGGCCAGCGACGTCGGGCCCTCGGCGTCGGCGATCACGATCATCCCCTCGCGCAGCGTCTGCGTCGCGCCGTCGAGCGTCGCGACCGTCTCGCCGGCGTTCGCGCGGCGGACCGTCAGGCTGGCGCCGGCGATGCGGTCGAGGTCGAAGGCGTGCATCGGCTGCCCGGTCAGGTGCATCGCGTAGTTGGTGATGTCGACGACGTTTGAGATCGGGCGCATCCCGGCGGCGAGCAGACGCGCGACGAGCCACAGCGGCGAGGGCCCGATCGCCACATCCTCGAAGACGCGCGCGGTGAAGCGCGGGCACAGGTCGGGGCATTCGACGGCGATCTCGATGCCGGCCGGGCTGCCGTCGAGCGATCCGGGGTCGTCCGTCCAGGGCGGCGGCGCAAGCGGCGCCCCGGTCGCGGCGTGGACCTCGCGCGCGACGCCGTAGACCGAAAGGCAGTCCGGCCGGTTCGGCGTGATCTCGAACTCGAGCACGTCGGTGCCAAGTGGCAGGACCTCGGCGAGCGGCGTGCCCGGCGCGGCGCCGTCGTCGAGCACGAGGATCCCCGCGTGGTCGCCGCCGAGCGCGATCTCGTCGGTCGCGAGGATCATCCCCTCGCTGAGCACCCCGCGCAGCTTCGCCGCGCCGAGCGTGCGCCCGTCGGCCATCGCCGCTCCCGGCCGCGCGACCGCGACCGTCTGGCCGGCGGCGACGTTCGGCGCGCCGCAGACAATCGTCGAGGGCCCCGGGCCGCCGACGTCGACGGTGCAGACGCGCAGGCGGTCGGCGTTCGGGTGCTGGACGGCCTCGAGGACGTGGCCGACGACGTAGTGCTCGGCCGACGGCGGGCCGTAGCGGAACGTCCGCTCGACCTTGACGCCGCGCAGCGTCATCCGCGCCGCCAGCTCGGTCGTGTCAAGTGGCGCGTCGCAGTACTCGCGCAGCCACTCGAGCGGGATCAGCATCAGCGCGCCCCGAACTGCGCCAGGAAGCGCATGTCGTTGTCGAAGTAGAGGCGCAGGTCGGGGATCCCGTGGCGGAGCATCGCGATCCGCTCGATCCCCATGCCGAAGGCGAAGCCGGTCACGCGGTCGGGGTCGTAGCCGTGCTCTGCGACGTAGGCGAAGACGTTCGGGTCGACCATCCCCGCGCCGAGGATCTCGAGCCACCCCGTCCCCTTGCAGAGCGGGCAGCGCGAGCCGTCCTTGAGGCTGCCGCGCACGCAGTTGAAGCAGGACACGTCGACCTCGACGCTCGGCTCGGTGAAGGGGAAGAAGTCGGGCCGCAGCTGGACCTCGCGCTCGTCGCCGAAGATCGCGCGAGCAAAGGCCAGCAGCGTCCCCTTGAGGTCGGCGAGTGTCACGCCCTCGTCGACCGCGAGCCCCTCGATCTGATGGAACTGCGGCGTGTGCGTCGCGTCGTTGTCGGGGCGGAAGACGCGGCCCGGCACGATCACATACAGCGGCGGCGGCGAGGCCATCATCAGGCGCACCTGCATCGGCGAGGTGTGCGTGCGAAGGACGGTCTCCTCGTCGAGGTAGAAGGTGTCCGACAGCGAACGCGACGGATGCGTCGGGGTAGTGTTGAGCGCGTCGAAGTTGTAGGCCGTCGATTCGACCTCCGGTCCCTCGGCGACGCTGAAGCCGAGGCCGAGGAAGACGTCTTCGATCTCGCGGCGCACCTGCGTGATCAGGTGCAGATGCCCCGGCGCAAGCGGCGGAGCGCCCGGCAGCGTCACGTCGATGCGGTCCGATCCGAGGCGCGCGTCGAGCTCCGCCGCAGAAAGCGCCGCTGAGCGCTCCTCGATCAGCGCCTCGAGCGCCTGCCGCGCCCGGTTGGCGGCGGAGCCGACCGCCGAGCGCTCCTCGGGCGGCAGCTCGGCGACGCCGCGCAGGAGCTTCGGAAGCTCGGCGTTGCGTCCGACGTAGGCGACCCGGACCGCCTCGAGCGCCGCGCTGTCCGCCGCCACGGCGACCGCCGCCTGCCCCGCGGCCGCAAGCTCAGCGATGCGGTCAATGGCGCTCATGCGGGCGCCATCCTAGTCGCCTCGTACAGCGCCACCGTCGCCGCCATCGCGACGTTCAAAGACTCCCCCGCCACCTGCCGAATAGTGCGGACCTCATCACATGCGTCGAGCATCTCTGACGGCAGGCCGCCCCGCTCCGCCCCCAACAGAAGCGTCACGCCCTCACGTCCCACCCCATCAAGCGGAGCGCCTGCGGCCGGCACGAGCGCCACAACCCGCCCCGGCAGCTCACCCAGATCGTTGAAAGCAGCGATTTTTGTCCCAAAAATCGCCCCTGAAGACGCCCGCACCGCCTTCGGCCCATACGGATCGGCGCAGCTCCCACCGAGCGCGACGCACGAAGCGCCGAAGGCCTGCGCTGCGCGGATCACGGTCCCGACGTTGCCGGGATCGCGGACCCCCCACAGCGCGACCGCCAACGGCCCGCGCGGCTTGACCCAGCGCTGCTCGTAGACCCCGATCAGGCGCGAGGAGGACCCGAGCGTGGAGACCCCGGCGAGCAGCGCCGGCTCGACCTCCAGACAGCCCTCATCGCGCGCCGCCGCGTGGCCCTGCGCACAGAGCACGTAGTGCGCGGCGACCCTGGCGGCGACAGCCGCCTCATAGAGATCCTCGCCCTCGATGACGAAGCGGCCGGAGTCGCGGCGCACGGAGGCGCGCGAGAGCTTGCGGATCTCGGTCAGGTGGCGGTTTGCGGGTGATGTGATGGTCATCGAAACGAAAAAGGGCGCCGTCCTTGTGGAGCGGCGCCCGGGAGGTCCTGCTTCGGCTTGCTTTTAGTCAGCCAGCCGAGGCCTCGCGGGCGGCGTCGGCGAATCGGCGGAATGTCTCAGGGTCGCGCACGGCGATGTCGGACAGTACCTTGCGGTCGAGCGTGATGCCGGCCAGCGCGAGGCCGTGGATCAGCTGCGAGTAGCTCATGCCGCACTCGCGCGCGGCGGCGTTGATGCGCGTGATCCACAACCGGCGGAAGTCGCGCTTGCGGTTGCGCCGGTCGCGGTAGGCGTAGGAATCCGCCTTCATCAGCGCTTCCTTGGCGCGCTTGTAGTTGGAGTTCGCCTCGCCGCGGAAGCCCTTCGTCAGCTCGAGGGTCGCGCGGCGCTTCTTCTTGGCGTGCAGCGAGCGCTTGACGCGGGTCATTTGGAGGAGGCTCCGAGCAGCTTCTTGACGCGCGGCGCGTCGTGGCTCGACAGCGTCACATCGTGCCCGAGGTGGCGCTTGAGCTTCGCCGACTTCTTCTCGAGGATGTGGCTGGTCTTCGCGTGACGGCCCTGGACCTTGCCGCGCGCGGTCACCGTGAAGCGCTTCTTAGCGCCGGAATGCGTCTTCATCTTCGGCATTAGCAGCGACGCAGTATGGCAGACGGCTATTCGCCGTCTTGCGCCGGTGCTGCCTCGGCGGCCACCTCGGCCGCCGGCTCTGCGTCCTGCGCGACCGGCTCGGCGCCGTTGGTCGCCTCGGCGCCGTTGGAGGCCTCGGCGGTCGCAACCGGCTCGGCGCCGTTGGCGGGCTCCGCTCCGTTTGTCGCCTCGGCGCCCTCGGCCGGCTCGGCGCCGTTGGTCGCGCGGTCGAACTGGCCCGCGAGGACGGCCTTCGACGGGCCGAGCATCATCGTCATGTTGCGCCCGTCCTGCAGCGGGCGCTGCTCGACGATCGCGTACTCGGTGAGCTCGTCGGCGAGGCGGTCGAGCAATGCGACGCCGCGCTCGGGGTGGGTCACCTCGCGGCCGCGGAACATGATCGTCACCTTGACCTTGTCGCGGTGGCGCAGGAAGCGCTCGACGTGGCCCTTCTTGGTGTCGTAGTCGTGCTGGGCGATCTTCGGGCGGAACTTGATCTCGCGGATCGTGATCTGCTGCTGGTGCTTGCGCGCCTGCTTCTGCTTCTGCGCCTGCTCGTACTTGTACTTCGAGTAGTCGAGCACGCGGCAGACGGGCGGCTTGGCCTCGGGCGCGACCTCGACGAGGTCGAGGTCACGCTCCTGCGCGTAGCGCAGAGCGTCCTCGATCTTCAATACGCCGACCTGCTCGCCGTCCTCTCCGATGAGCCGCACTTCCGGGACGCGGATGCGCTC
>DATGHN010000111.1:0-3510 GCA_035308005.1 Solirubrobacteraceae bacterium | reverse complement strand
AACACGCTCCAGGGGAACGTCAACTGGATGCGCGCGCGAGAGAGCCAGATGGCGAGCGAGCTCTTCGGCGAGGACCTCGCGAAGGTCCTGCCGGTCGTGCGGCCGGGGGGCTCCGACTCCGCCACCTTCGACAACGTGCTCGAGCTGCTGACGCTCGCCGGGCGATCCGTGCCCCACGCGGTGATGATGATGATCCCCGAGGCCTACCTGAACCGCGACGGCGAGCTCCCGCCGGAGCTGGGCGGCTTCTACGCCTTCCACTCCTGCTTCATGGAGCCCTGGGACGGCCCGGCCGCGATCGCTTTCACCGACGGGCGTGTGATCGGCGCGACGCTCGACCGCAACGGCCTGCGTCCCGGTCGCTGGATGGAGACCGAGGACGGCCTCGTGATCCTGGGGTCGGAGGCCGGCCTGCTCGAGGTGCCGGCGTCGCGGATCCGCCGCCTCGGACGCCTGCAGCCGGGCAAGCTCTTCCTGATCGATCTCGAGGGCGGGCGGATCGTCCCCGACCCCGAGATCAAGCGCACCGTCGCCGGACAAAAACCCTACGGCGCCTGGTTCGACGAGCACACCGTCCACTTCGATCAGTTCACGCGGGCGCGTCCGCGCGAGCTCGAGCACCCGCTGCGGACCCTGCAGCTGGCGTTCGGCTACTCACGCGAGGACATCGGCGTGACCCTGCCGACGATGGTGCTGAACGCCGAGGAGCCGATCGGCTCGATGGGCGCCGACATCTCGCTGGCCGTCCTCAGCGACGCGACGCCGACGCTCTTCAACTACTTCAAGCAGCTCTTCGCGCAGGTCACCAACCCGCCGATCGACCCGATCCGCGAGGACATCGTGATGAGCATCTCCTCGGGCCTCGGCGCCGAGGGCAACCTGCTCGCCGAGAGCCCGAGCCACGCCCACCAGCTGATCCTCGACCAGCCGATCATGCGAAACCACGAGCTCGAGACGCTGCGGACGATCTCCCACGACGTCTTCAAGCCGATCACGATCGACATCACGTGGCCGGTTTCGCAGGGCGCCGACGGCATGGAGGCGGCCCTCGCGCGCGTCTGCGACGAGGCCCACGACGCGATCGCCGAGGGAATCAACATCATCATCCTCTCCGACCGCGCGCTCAGCGCTGAGCGGGTGCCGATCCCGTCCCTGCTCGCCGTCGCCGCCGTCCACCACCACCTCGTCCGCGAGGGAACGCGGCTTCAGGCAGGCCTCGCGATCGAGACCGGCGAGGCGCGCCAGGTGCACCACATCGCAACGCTGATCGGCTACGGCGCGAGCGTCGTGAACCCCTGGCTGATGTTCGAGTCCGTCGACGAGCAGGTCGAGCAGGGGCTCCTGCTCGACGAGGCCGGCAAGCCGCTCGACGTCGACGCCGCCGAGAACCAGGTCCGCAAGGCGATCGGCAAAGGTCTGCTGAAGACGATCTCCAAGATGGGGATCTCGACCGTCCAGTCCTACTGCGGCGCCCAGATCTTCGAAGCCGTCGGGCTGTCGCGCTCGCTGATCGACCGCCACTTCACCGGCACCGCGTCGCGGATCGGCGGGATCGGCATCGACGTGCTCGCGCAGGAGACGCTGATCCGCCACGCGCGGGGGTTCCCGCACGCGCAGAGCGACCTGCTGCCGGTCGGCGGCGTCTACGCCTGGCGGCGCGACGGCGAGCACCACATGTGGAATCCCGACACGATCGCGCTGCTCCAGCACGCCGTGCGAAGCGGCGGCGAGGAGGCCTACCGCGAGTTCGCGCGCACCGTCGACGGTCACGCCGCGCGCAAGGCGACGCTGCGCGGGCTGCTCGAGATCCGAACCGATCAGGAGCCGATCTCGCTCGAGGAGGTCGAGCCGTGGACGGAGATCGTGAAGCGCTTCGCGACCGGCGCAATGAGCCTCGGCTCGCTCGGGCGCGAGGCGCACGAAAACCTCGCGATCGCGATGAACCGCATTGGCGGGCGCTCCAACACGGGCGAGGGCGGCGAGGATCCGGTGCGCTTCACCGACGAGCGCCGCTCGGCGATCAAGCAGGTCGCCTCGGGCCGCTTCGGGGTGACGATCGACTACCTCGTCAACGCCGACGAACTCCAGATCAAGATGGCGCAGGGCGCCAAACCCGGCGAGGGCGGCCAGCTGCCGGGCGGAAAGGTCGACGCCTACATCGGCAAGATCCGCCACTCCACGCCGGGCGTCGGCCTGATCTCACCGCCGCCGCACCACGACATCTACTCGATCGAGGACCTCAAGCAGCTGATCTACGACCTGCGCTGCGCGAACCCGCGCGCGCGGATCTCGGTCAAGCTCGTCGCCGAGGTGGGGGTGGGCACCGTCGCCGCCGGCGTCGCCAAGGCCAACAGCGACCACGTCCTGATCTCCGGCCACGACGGCGGCACCGGCGCCTCACCGCTGTCGTCGATCTTCGCGAGCGGGATCCCGTGGGAGATCGGGCTGGCCGAGACGCAGCAGACGCTGCTGAGAAACGACCTGCGTTCGCGGATCTGGGTCCAGGTCGACGGGCAGCTGAAGACCGGCCGCGACGTCGCGATCGCGGCGATGCTCGGCGCCGACGAGTTCGGCTTCGCGACTGCGCCGTTGATCGCGAGCGGCTGCATCATGATGCGCGTCTGCCACCTCAACACCTGCCCGGCGGGGATCGCGACCCAGGATCCGGAGCTGCGAAAGCGCTTCGCCGGCACCCCCGACCACGTCATCAACTTCTTTCACTACGTGGCCGAGGACCTCCGCGCGATCCTCGCGAGCCTCGGCCTGCGTCGTCTCGAGGACCTCGTCGGGCGCGCTGACCTGCTCGAGCGCTCGCGCGCCGTCGAGCACTGGAAGGCGCACGGGATCGACCTCTCAGGCATCCTCGCCGTCCCGACGCTCGCGCCGGGCACGCCGCTTCGCCGCGTGCGCAACCAGGAGCCGGTGCTCGGCGACTCGCTCGACTGGGAGCTGATCGAGCTCTCGCGTGAGGCGATCGAGGAAGGCCGCCGGGTCGAGATCGCGCGGCCGCTTCGGAACACCAACCGCTGCGTCGGCGGACTGCTCTCGAACGCGATCACGCTGCGCCACGGCGCGCGGGGGCTCGAGGCGGACTCGATCAGCGTGCGCTTCACCGGCGCCGCGGGCCAGAGCTTCGGCGGCTGGCTCGCCCGGGGGGTCAGCTTCACGCTCGAGGGTGTCGCCAACGACTACACCGGCAAGGGGCTCTCGGGCGGCGTCCTCACGGTGCGCCCGCCTGCCGACGCCGGCTACCGCGCCGAGGACAACGTGATCATCGGCAACACCGTGCTCTACGGCGCGACGAGCGGCCGCGCCTTCTTCCGCGGGCTCGCGGGCGAGCGCTTCGCCGTGCGCAACTCCGGGGCGAGCGCTGTCGTCGAGGGCGTCGGCGACCACGGCTGCGAGTACATGACCGGCGGTCGCGTGGCCGTGCTCGGCCCGACCGGGCGCAACTTCGCGGCCGGCATGAGCGGCGGCATCGCCTACGTCTACGACGAGGTCGGCGACTTC
>DATGHN010000110.1:0-3950 GCA_035308005.1 Solirubrobacteraceae bacterium | reverse complement strand
GCGGGGCTTCGCGCGCGTGCTGCTGATCGGCGAGATCGCGAACCTGCGCCCGCCGACCCGCGCCCGCGTCTACTTCGCGCTGCGCGACGGCGACGGCGCGATCCCGTGCGCGATGTGGCGCGAGGACTGGGACCGGCTCGGGCCGGTGCGCGACGCGCTCGCCGACGGCGCGCAGGTGATCGCCGCCGGCGGCTGCGACTACTACCCGGGCAGCGCGAGCGCGTCGCCGGCGTTCAGCTTCGCCGTCTCGGAGCTGCGCGTGGCGGGCGAGGGGGACCTGCTGGCGCAGATCGAGCGCCGCCGCCGCGCGCTCGCCGCCGACGGGCTGCTCGATCTCCAGCGCGCCCTCCCCCGGCCGCTGCTCCCACACACGATCGGCGTCGTCTGCGGCGAGAGCGGCAAGGCGCGCGAGGACGTCCTCGCCGGGCTCGAGCGCCGCGGCTGGGCGGGCCGCGTGGTCTGGGCCTTCGCACCCGTCCAGGACCGCCACGCGGCGCCGCTGATCGGCCAGGCGCTGCGCGAGCTCGCGGCGAGCGGCGCGGTCGAGGTGATCGTCGTCGCCCGCGGTGGCGGCTCCTTCACCGACCTGCTCGCCTTCTCCGACGAGACGCTCTGCAGGACGACGGCGATGCTCCCCGTCCCCGTGATCGCCTCGATCGGCCATCACACCGATCGCACGCTGCTCGACGAGGTCGCCGCGGTCAGCTGCTCGACCCCGACCCACGCCGCCGAGGAGGCCGTTCCGCTCGACTGCGGCCGGGCTCGCACAGCCCAGCTCGCCGCCGCGCGACGCCTGCGCGATCACGCGCGCAACGCCGTCGTCGCCCGCGCCCGCCTGCTCGCGGCCCTCTCACGCGCACCGGCCGGACACATCGCCCGCCAGCGCCGCGCGCTTCACCAGGCGCTTCGCGAGCTGCGCGCCTCCTCGCGACGGATCGCCGGCGACGAGCGGACGCGAACGCACCGCCGCGGCCTCGTCCTTGAGCGCGCCCGCGAACGCGCGCTCGCCGACTGTCGCACGCGCCGCCCGGCCGAGCTCGAACGCCTGCGCCTGGCGCTCGCCGCGCACGACCCCCAGCGTACCCTCGCGCGCGGCTACGCGATGGTCGAGGACGTCTCCGGTGCGCCCGTCACGACAGCCGCCGCGGCGCTCGCCGCCGAGCGCGTGCGCCTGCGCTTCGCCGATGACTCCGTCGCTGCGAGAATCGAGCCGCGATGAGCGAGCAGACGCCGCAGAGCTACGAGGCAGCCTCCGCGCGCGTCGAGGAGATCGTGCGGCGGCTTGACTCCGGGCAGGCGGGGCTGCGCGAGACGCTCGACCTCGTCAAGGAGGGCCGCTCGCTGATCGAGTACTGCGCCGCCGAGCTCGAGGCGGTCGGCGGCGACCTCGAGGAGCTCCGCCTCGACGAGCTGGTCGCGCGCCTCGAGGGCAGCGAGCAGGCAGCCGCCCAACAGCCGCCGGCGAGCGCATGAGCACCAGCGCCTCACCCACGTGGAAGCGGGTCAGCGACCTGCCGCTGACGATCGACTCCTACTCGCTGGAGCGCCTCGACTCCCAGGTCTCCTCGGGATTCGTCCGCGCCGCGACGATCATCGTCCTTGCCGGCGCAGGCGTTGAGGGTCGCGGCGAGGACGTCACCTACTCGCCCACAGACCACGACAACCTCCGCGCGGCCGGCGCCGTCCTGCCCCTCGCGGGCTCCTACACGCTCGGCTCCTTCTCCGAGCACCTGGCGACGCTCGACACCTTCCCGCTTCCCCCGGAGGCCGAGACCTACCGCAACTACCGCGCGTGGGCATTTGAGTCTGCGGCGCTTGACCTCGCGCTTCGCCAGGCCGGCCGCGCGCTCCATGAGGTCCTCGGCCGCATGCCGCGCCCGCTCACCTTCGTCGCCTCGGTCCGCCTGCCCGAACCGCCGGCGCTTGACCCAATCGACGCGCGCCTCGCCCAGCATCCGAACCTGCGCTTCAAGCTCGACCCGACCGCGAGCTGGGATGAGCAGCTGATCGCCGAGCTCGCGCGGCGGGGAATCGTCGCGACGGCCGACCTCAAGTCCTTCTACCACGGAACCTCCGTCGACAACGCCCCCGACGCCGGCCTCTACCGCCGCATCGCCGAGGGTCTGCCCGACGCCTGGATCGAGGATCCGGCGCTGACCCCCGAGACCGAGTCGATCCTCGAGCCCTACCGCGACCGGATCACCTGGGACGCGCCGATCCACTCGGTCGCGGACGTCCTCGCGCTCGCCTTCGCGCCGCGCGTCCTCAACGTCAAGCCGTCGCGGTTCGGCACGGTCCGGGCGCTGTTTGAGTTCTACGACTACTGCGAGGCGCAGGGAATCGGCCTCTACGGCGGCGGCCAGACCGAGCTCGGCGTCGGGCGCGGGCAGATCCAGTACCTGGCGTCGCTGTTTCACCCCGACACCCCCAACGACGTCGCGCCGGCCGCCTACAACATCGACCCGCTGCCCGACGGGCTACCCGGCACCCCCCTCGCTCCGGCGCCGTCGGCGACCGGCTTCCGCTGGGAGGAGTAGTGGGCGCCGGTCCCGACGCGGCGGATACCGCGACCGCCTGGCCGTTCAGCTTCCGCGATGAGATCCGCTTTTCCGATCTCGACACGCAGGGCCATCTCAACAACGTCGCCTTCCTCGTCTTCGTCGAGTCGGCGCGGATCGCGTACGCCGTGTCGGTGGCCGAGCCCGACGATCCGCCCTTCGGGACGCAGACGGACTACACCTTCATGGTTGTGGAGGTCAAGATCGCCTACCGCTCGCCGGGCCAGTTCGGCGAGACGATCGAGACGCGCCTTCGCCCCTCAAGCGTCGGCCGCTCGAGCTTCACGACCGACTTCGAGATGCGCGTCGGCGAGCGCGTGCTGGCCGAGGGCTACTCGGTGCTCGTCACCTACGACCCGGTTGCGCAGCGCTCGATCCCGGTGCCCGATCGCCTCCGCGCCAGGCTGATCGCCGACGGCGCCACCCAGCGCTGAGCCGCCTCGCCGCGAAGTTCAGAAACACTTAGGGCGACTTTTAGGGTGGCTTGAGCACCCCCGCTGATACTCCGAAGCGCGACACATACTCTCGCAACCACACCTCCTCCCAGCAGTTCCCGACGCCCCGTCACCCCCCGGGGCGTCGGGCGTTTAAGGGCCTGCCGCGCAGGCCGGCGCCGGGCGCGCGTCAGCCGGTCGCGCCCTCGCCGTCCTCGACGGCCTCATCGTCCTCGGCGGCCGCGGCGGCGCGCGGCCTGATCCGCACCAGCACGATCCGGTTCTCGCGAACCGACTCCACGCGCAGCTCGTAGCCGTCGACGTCGATCTTGTCGCCGCGCTTGGCGAGGCGGCCGAGGTCGTTGAAGACGAGCCCGCCGATCGAGTTGTAGGCGTCTGAGTCGGCCGGCAGCTCGATTCCGTAGTCGGCGAGGTCGGCGACGGGAACGTGGCCGCGCACGAACCAGTCGCCGTCGGGCAGCTGGCGGATGTCGCCCGCCGCCGGGTCGGTCTCGTCGATGATCTCCCCGACGACCTCCTCGACGATGTCCTCGATCGTGACGATCCCCATCACGCGCCCGTACTCGTCGGCGACGACGGCCATCGCCGTCCGCTGACGCTGGAGCTCGGCGAGCAGGTCGTCGAGCGGCTTGCTCTCGGGGACGATCGGCGCGTCGCGGACGAGCGGCCGGATCGACGCCGCCGGCCCGACCTCGAGCAGTCGCCGCGCGAGGCCCGTCGCGTGGACGACGCCGCGAATGCGGTCCTGGTTCTCATCCTCGGTGACGAGCAGGCGCGTGTGGCCTGAATCGATGCAGCGCCGCAGCGCGGTCTGGACGTCCTCGGCAAGGTCGACGGTGACGACGGCAGGGATCGGCGTCATCACCTGGCGCGCCTCCTGCTCGTGGAGGTGAAAGACGCCCGAGAGCATCGTCGCCTCGTTGGCCTCGAGCATCCC
>DATGHN010000109.1:0-14266 GCA_035308005.1 Solirubrobacteraceae bacterium | reverse complement strand
GGTCCGCGTCGTGAGCTACGCCGCCTCGTTCCCCAGCGCAGGGCGACAGCCGTGAGCGCGGCGGCACCGCGGCCGCGTCGCGCCGCCGCTGCGGCTATCGTCGCCGCGGTGGCGCCTCCGCGGTGCAGGTCGATGAGCGTGCCGGCATGACGGTCGAGGCGCCGGCGAGCGCGACCGCCGAGCCCGCTCCCGCCGGAGGGCGGCTCGGCTCGAAGACCGGGTGGCTGCTCGCGGTCTGCTGCGTCGCCCAGTTCATGGTCATCCTCGACCTGAGCATCGTCAACGTCGCGCTGCCGTCGATCCAGTCGAGCCTCGGCTTCTCCTCGCCCGAGCTGCAGTGGGTCGTCGACGCGTACTCGATCACCTTCGCCGGCTTCCTGATGCTCGGCGGGCGCGCCGCAGACCGGCTTGGACAGCGGCGGATCTTCGTGCTGGCGCTGACGGGGTTCGCGCTCGCGTCACTGCTCGGCGGACTCGCGCCCGAGCGCAACACGCTGATCGCGGCGCGCGCCCTCCAGGGCCTCGCCGGCGCATTCATGGCGGCCTCCTCGCTTGCGATCGTGACCTCGTCGTTCCCGCCGGGTCCGAAGCTGCACCGCGCGATCGGGACGTGGGCGGCGATGAACGGCCTCGGCGGAGCGGCCGGCGTGCTGTTCGGCGGGATCATCACGCAGGCGATCAGCTGGCGCTGGGTGCTTCTGATCAACCCGCCGATCGGTCTCGTCACCGTCGTGGTCGCCTACGCAGTCGTCAGCAACCGCCGGCACCATCGCGAGGGGCAGAGCTTCGACGTCGCCGGCGCGCTGACGCTGACGATCGGGCAGATGGTGCTCGTCTACGGCGTCGTCGAGGCTGGCCTGCAGGGTTGGGCCAAGCCGATCGCGCTCGGGCCGATCATCGGCGGCCTGACCCTACTTGGCGCCTTCAACGTGATCGAGGCGCGGTTCGCCTCATTCCCGCTCGTCCCATTCCGCGAGTTCACGCGCGAGCTCAACGTCGCCAACGTGATCGTCGTGCTGTTCAGCGCCGCGCTCTTCCCGATGTGGTTCGTGGGGTCTCTCTACCTCCAGCAGGTGCTCGGCCTGTCACCGCTGCACACCGGTCTGACGTTCCTGCCGATGGCGCTGACGATCATGCTCGTGGCCTCGCGAGCCGGGCGCCTGGTCGGGCGCTTCGGGGTGCGCACGGTGCTCTCAAGCGGGCTGACGCTGATGACCGCGGGCATGCTGCTGCTGGCCGGCATCGGTCACGCGGGGAGCTCGATCACGTTCGTGATGATCCCGGGCATCCTGGTCGCCGCGGGAATCGGTCTCTCGATCGTGTCCTCGACGATCGCCGCAACGCACGGCGCCAAGGAGGGGCAGACAGGCCTCGCCTCGGGGCTCGTCAACACTTCCCGGCAGGTCGGCGGCGGACTTGGGCTCGCCGTCCTGATCACGCTTGCCACCCAGCACACCTCGACGCTGATCGGCGCCGGCGAGCAGGTCCCCGCCGCGCTCGCCGGCGGCTTCCGCGTCGCCTACCTGATCGGCGCTGGGCTGACTGCCGCAGCGCTGATCGTGACCGTGACGATGGTCCGCGGGGGTGCGACCCGACTCATCGGTGCGCGTCGCGCGCTGCTGCCGTTGGCGGTCGCCGTCGTGGTCGCCGCGTTCGCCGTCGTCGACTACAGCGTCGGCGGCCGCCACGGAGCGCCGATCGGCGAGTACTCGACCAAGGACACGCTGAGCTTCGTCACCGCGCCTGACCTTCACCCGCCGAAACTGATTCCCGACATGACGCCGAACCCCTCGACGCTCGCGCCGGGCTACATCTTCACCGCGAACTTCTACGACCTCAACTACCCGCCGATCGACGGACAGAGCGGTCCGCTGATCCTCGACTCGAACCTCCAGCCGGTCTGGTTCATGCCGCTCTCATCGGAGAACGCGGTCGCCGGGAACCTCGAGCTGCAGCGCTACCGGGGCAAGCCCGCCCTTTCCTACTGGCAGGGCTACGTGACCAACACGGGCGCGACCGAGAGCGGCGAGGACATCGTCCTCAACCAGCACTACCAGCAGGTCGCGAAGCTGCGCGGCGTCGACGGCTGGAAGCTGACGCTGCACGAGTTCCTGATCGTCGGCGACGACGCGTGGGTGACCGCCAACAAGGACGTCCCCTACGACCTCTCGCGATTCGGCGGCGCCTACAACGGCGCGATCGACGACTCGGCGGTGCAGGAGTACGACCTGCGCACCGGCAAGCTGCTCTACAACTGGGACGCCCTCGACCACATCCTGCCCGGAGACTCCTACGCGACGGTACCGACCAACGCCTTCCCCTGGGACACCTACCACGTCAACTCGATTTCACTCGAAGGCAACGACGCGATGCTCGTCTCGATGCGCGACACCTGGGCCGCCTACCTCGTCAATCTGCGGCCCGGCAAGGCCAAGGGCCACATCATCTGGACGCTCGGCGGCCGCCACTCGAGCTTCAAGATCCCAAGCGAGGCCGCGTTCCAGTGGCAGCACGACGTCATGCTCCAGCCGGGCAACGTCGTGACTATGTTCGACGACCACTGCTGCCAGCTGACCGGCGGCGGGACCTACGTCGCCCCGAGCGCCAACTCGCGGCCGCTGACGCTGAAGCTCGACCTCGCAAGCCACAGCGCGCGCATGCTCTCGGCGGCCGTCACCGCCAGCGGCGAGAACCTTGGCATCGCCTCCGACTACATGGGCTCGACGCAGCCGCTCGCCAACGGCAACACGATGGTCGGCTGGGGATCGACCGACTACCTGTCCGAGTACTCGCGCAACGGCAACGAGGTGCTCGGCGCGCAGTGGCCCGGCAGCAACCTCAGCTACCGCGCCGTGGTCGAGCCGTGGGCTGGGCTGCCGCTCACCGCGCCCGCGGGTGCCGCCCGGACGCGCGGCGGGCGCACAACTGTCTACGTGAGCTGGAACGGCGCCACCCGCGTCGCCTCCTGGCGCGTGCTCGGCGCAGGCGCCGCCGGCCAGCCCGCGGCGGTCGCCCACGCGGCGCGCTCGGGCTTTGAGACCGCGATCGCGCTCCCTCGCGCCTTCGCGACCTACGAGGTCCAGGCGCTCGATTCAAGCGGCGCCGTGATCGGCACCTCCCGCCGCTTCAGCGCGCCATAGCCGATCTGCCTTACATCCCCGCTGTCATGCTCGCGAGCGGTGGGAGGGGGATCGCGGCGCTTCGCGAAACAGGGTGAGCGCCGCTGCAAATCGCCTTCACGCCCTCTAATAGACTCTTAACGAAGATCCAACATAATGCGGGAGCCCCGCAACCTCCGATGGTTGGCGGTGTCCCAGAGCCCATGAGCCCATTGCGCACGCCACTCGCACAGGCCGCGAGCGACCAGACAAACGAGCCGGTCCGCTCCGCCGAGGTCGTCGCCCTTCACTCCCACCGTCGTCCCGACGTGCGCCTCCCCCACCTCGCGGCGCTCGAGGCCGAGGCGATCCACGTGATGCGCGAGGTGGCAGCGTCGTTCGAGCGTCCGGTGCTGCTGTTCAGCGGCGGCAAGGACTCGATTGTCCTCCTGCGCCTCGCCGAGAAGGCGTTCCGTCCCGCGCGCTTCCCGTTCCCGCTGATGCATGTCGACACCGGCCACAACTTCCCCGAGGCGATCGACTTCCGCGACCGTCGCATCGCCGAGCTCGACGAGCGGCTGATCGTAGCCTCCGTCCAGCAGTCGATAGACAACGGCCGGGTGGTCGAGGAGATCGGGCCGCGCGCCTCGCGCAACCGCCTGCAGACGACGACCCTGCTCGACGCCGTCGCCGAGCATCGCTTCGACGCGGCGATCGGCGGCGCCCGCCGCGACGAGGAGCGCGCGCGCGCCAAGGAGCGAATCTTCAGCTTCCGCGACGACTTCGGGCAGTGGGATCCAAAGAACCAGCGGCCCGAGCTCTGGAACCTCTACAACACACGGATCCGCGCGGGCGAGCACGTCCGCGTGTTCCCAATCTCAAACTGGACCGAGCTGGACGTCTGGGAGTACATCGAGAGCGAGCGTCTCGAGGTCCCGTCGATCTACTTCGCCCACGCGCGCGAGACATTCGAGCGCGACGGAATGCTCTACGCCTACAGGGACGGCCAGGAGCTGCTGCCGGGCGAATCCACAGCGACCCGCACGGTCCGCTACCGCACCGTCGGCGACATGAGCTGCACCGGTGGCGTCGCTTCCAGCGCCTCGACGATCGCCGAGATCCTCGCCGAGATCACCGCCACGCGCACGACCGAGCGCGGCCAGACGCGCGCCGACGACCGCACGTCGGAGGCGGCGATGGAAGATCGCAAGAAGGCCGGGTACTTCTGAGCATGGCCCAGGCGTCGATCAGGCAGCAGCCGCTCGCGAACATCTGCTGGCATGAGGGCAACGTCGACCGCGCCGCGCGCTGGGACGCGCTCGGCCAGCGCGGCGCGACGATCTGGTTCACGGGCCTCTCGGGCTCCGGCAAGTCGACGATCGCCGCGGCCGTCGAGCAGCAGCTGATCGAGGCCGGCCGCTGGGCCTATCGCCTCGACGGCGACAACCTCCGCCACGGCGTGTGCAGCGATCTCGGGTTCAGCCGCGACGACCGCGCCGAGAACGCGCGGCGCGTCGCCGAGCTCGCGCTGCTGTTCGCCGACTCGGGCGCCGTGGCGCTGGTCTGCCTCGTCTCGCCCTACGACGCCGACCGGCAGGCGGCGCGCGCGATCCACGAGGAGGCCGGCGTCGACTTCGTCGAGGTGTTCGTCAACACCAGCCTCGCCGAATGCGCGCGGCGCGACGTCAAGGGGCTCTATGCGCGGGCCCGCGGCGGCGAGCTCGCCAACCTGACCGGCGTCGGATCACCGTATGAGACACCGCGCAATCCCGACGTCGAGCTCGCGGAGTGCCTAGCGGTCGACGCCTCGTGCGCGCTGGTGATGGGCGCGCTGCCGCCGCCGGCCGGCGTCTGATCAGCGCGGCTTCGCGCGGCGCAGCCGGTTGCGCTCTTCCTGCATCTCGGCGACGCGCGCGACGAGCTTGAGGATCTGCGGCACGCCGGTCGCCTTCGCCTGGCCGTAGTGAAAGGCCTCGCGCCAGTCGGCGATCCGCGCGCCCTCGCTGACCATCACGTTGAAGAAGGCGCGCGGCATCTCGACCGTGACGCGAGCGTCGGGCGCGACCTCCTTGGTGATCTTTCGCTCCGGCAGCTCGATGCGGAACTGCTGGACATCGCCGCGGCCGCGCAGGACGAGCGTGAAGACGAGCTTCAGCGGCGCGAACGCCGGCACCTCCTCGACGATCCCCGCCAGTGCCTGCTCGATCTGCTCCTTGACGTCGGTTGTAGCGCTCACGCCAAGTGAGTCTACGCCGCGATGATCGCGTCGATCTCGACAGCCGCCCCACGCGGGAGCGCCGCAACGCCGACCGTGACCCGCGCCGGCGGATCGCTGGGGAATGCCGCGGCACAGGCCTCGTTGACCTCGGCGAAGGCGCCGAGGTCGGTCATGTAGATGGTGATTCGCACGGCGCGCGCGAGTTGCGTGCCGGCGGCCGCCGCCACCGCCTCGAGGTTTTCGAGACAGCGCCGGGCCTGAACCGTCACCGAGCCCTCGACGAGCTCGCCGCTCGCGGGATCGAGCGGAATCTGGCCTGAGCAATACAGGAGGCCGCCGCTTCTGACAGCGTGGCTGTAGGGGCCGATCGCGGCAGGTGCTTGCGGCGCAGTGACGATCTCGCGCTGAGAACTCATACGGACACCTTATCCACGGCGGGCGAGAACTTGCCGGAACCTTAAGCACGATCTTGTAAGGTCAGAACAGATGGGCCGTAAGGTCACTCTGACCGCATCGCTGGTCGCGGTCATCGCCGCGACGGCCGCAGCAGCCTCGCCGTCGACGGCCACTGCCGCCACGAGCTCGATCCCGTTCAAGAACTGCCCGAACGCGCCGAGCTTCGGCTGCGCCCGGCTGTCGGTGCCGCTGGACCCCTCGGGCGCGACGCCCGGCACGATCTCGCTGGCGATCCGCCGCCAGCTGTCGTCGGTCGGCGCGGGGTCGGCGACGACAGCCGTCGTGGTCCTCGCCGGCGGACCCGGTCAGGCGGCGCTGCCATTTGCAACGACCGCCGCGCAGGTCGTCTCCCCGGCGCTGAAAACCGACGATCTCGTCGTCTTCGACCAGCGCGGCACAGGCGACTCGAGTCCCCTGAAATGCTCTTCGCTGAACAGCTTGACGGCGAAGTTCAGCCAGTTGCTCCCCGCCTGCGCCATGCGCATCGGGCCTGACCGCGCCTTCTACACGAGCGATGACACCGTCGCCGACATCGAGGCGATCCGCAGGGCGCTCGGCTACACAAAGCTGATCCTCTATGGCACCTCCTATGGCACCCACGTGGCGCTTCGCTACGCCGCCACCTACCCCGACAATGTCGCGGGTCTGCTGCTCGACTCGACGGAGCCGCCCGACGGTCCGCAGATCTACTTTCAGGCGACGTTTGAGGCGGTGCCACGGATTCTGCGCGAAGCGTGCGCCGGCGGCTGTCGCGGCATCGACCCGACGACCGACCTGCGCACTGTGCTTCACAGGCTCGACTCAAAGCCGGCTCGAGTGATCTATCGCGAGAGCACCGGCCGCGAGCTGCATCTGACTATCCGCGCCGTCGATATCGCCTCGATTCTCATCATCGGCGATGAGGACCCCTCCCTTCGAGCCGACTTACCAGCCGCGCTCCATGCCGCCGCTCGCGGCCGCTACGCGCTGCTCGGCATCCTCGTCGCGCGCGCGATCCTCGGCCAGCTGCCCGACAAGACGATCAACAACCCGCTCTATTTCGACACCGAGTGCGAGGAGCTCCCGTTTCCGCGGGATGCGACGGCTGCCGAGCGGCTGGTGGCCGGCCTCGCGGCGGCCAAGGCGATGCCGGCCGGGACATTCGGGCCCTTCAGCCCGATCACGGCCTATAGCGAGAGCACCGCTCCCGACTGCGCCTATTGGCCCACCGCGACAGCGGCGCCCGAACCGCAGCTGCCGTCGCTGCCGAACGTGCCCACCCTCATCATCAGCGGCGCCGACGACCTGCGGACACCGACTGCGAACGCGCGCGCGGTCGCCGCGGCGATCCCCGACGCCAAGGTCGTCGTCGTGCCGCAGACCGGGCACTCGGCGCTGACGACCGAGTTCGGCGCCTGCGGGCGCAACGCCGTCAACGCGTTCTTCACCGGGCAGCCGATCGTCACCGACTGCGCGCCGCGCATGCAGCCGGACTACCTGCGCCCGGCGCACGCGGCGCCCGCGTCGCTGCCGAGCGTCGCACCGCTGGCGGGCATGCCGGCCGGCGCCGGCCGGACTGCGCACGCCATCGAACTGACGCTCGGCTGGAACAACCGCGAGATCGACGAGAGCTACTTCGAGACGCTGATCGGCGTCAACAACCAGGCCTTCAGCAAGGGCCTCGGCGGCCTATACAGCGGCTTCGCCAAGGTTACGAACAAGCAGAACGGCGGCACAACGATCGTTTTCCACAGCTTCTCCTACGTGCCCGGACTGGCGATCTCCGGCCGCCTCGCCTCGGGCGTCGGGACGCTGCGAATCGGCGGCTCGGCGGCCGCGCACGGCACGCTCACCGCCGCCACCTCCAACGACTTCGTCGGCACGCTCGGCGGTGTGAAGGTGCACTTCCGAATCAGCGCCGCCCAGCTCACGGCGCTCATCGCCTGAGGGCCGGCGTGGCCAACGCTCTGGCCAACGAGACCTCCCCCTACCTGCGCGCGCACGCGCACAATCCGGTCGACTGGCTGCCGTGGGGCGAGGAGGCGCTGCGCCGCGCGCGCGAGCTTGACCGCCCGTTGCTCGTCTCGATCGGCTACGCGGCCTGCCATTGGTGCCACGTGATGGAGCGCGAGTCCTTCGAGGACGACGCGACGGCGGCGCAGATGAACGAACGCTTCGTCTGCGTCAAGGTCGACCGCGAGGAGCGACCCGATGTCGACGGGATCTACATGGAGGCCGTCCAGGCGATGACCGGCCACGGCGGCTGGCCGTTGAACGTCTTCCTGACCCCCGACGGGCGGCCCTTCTACGGCGGGACCTACTGGCCGCCGCGACCGCGCGCCGGCATGCCGAGCTTCGGCCAGGTCCTCGACGCTGTCGCGGCATTGTGGCGAGATCGCCGCGAGGAGGCTGTCGCGGCCGGTGCCCAGCTGACCGAGCGGCTCGGCGGCGCGGCGGCGCTCGAGCCCTCGCAGGGACCGCTCGGCCGCGAGCTCGTCGACGCAGCGCTCGACGGCCTGCGCCGCGCGTACGAGCCGCTGCACGCGGGCTTCGGCGGGGCGCCGAAATTCCCGCCACACTGCGCGCTCGAGCTGCTCGCCGCGACGGGTGAGCGCGACATGACCGACGCGACATTGCGCGCCATGGCGATCGGCGGGATCTGCGACCAGGTCGGCGGAGGGTTCGCGCGCTACGCCGTCGATGCGACGTGGACCGTGCCGCACTTCGAGAAGATGCTCTACGACAACGCGCTGCTCGCGCGGGCCTACCTGCGGGCCTGGCAGGACACCCGCGAGCACCTCTTCGAGCGGACCTGCCGCGAAACGCTCGAGTTCTGCTTGCGCGAGCTGCGCGCACACGACGGCGGGTTCTGCTCCTCACTCGACGCCGACTCAGAAGGCGAGGAGGGTCGCTTCTACGTCTGGACGCTTGATCAGCTGCATGCCGAACTTGGCGAGCTCGCGGCGGAGGCGATCGCCTACTTCGGCGCTACGCAGGCGGGTAATTTCGAGGGCGCCAACGTGCTCGAGGCGCGCGGGCCAGAGCCGGCGGCGCGCGAGGAGATTCGCGCGGTGCTGCTCGCGGCGCGCGCCGAGCGAGCCCGCCCGGCACTCGACGACAAGCGCCTGTGCGCCTGGAACGCGCTGATGATCGCGGCGCTGGCCGACGCCGGCGTCCTGCTCGGCGAGCGCCGCTACCTCGATGAGGCGATCGCGTCGGCGGACTTCATCTGGGAGCGCATGCGCGATGGCGAGGGGCGCCTGCTTCGCAGCTACAACCACGGCAGCGCGCGCCTGCTCGCCTACCTCGAGGACCACGCCTACCTGCTCGAGGCGATGCTGGCCCTCTATGAGGCCAGCTTCGAGGAGCGCTTCTTTGCCCGGGCGCGCACACTCGCCGACGCAATCCTCGAGCGTTTCGCCGACAGCGAGCGCGGCGGGTTCTTCGTCAGCCCCTCCGACGGCGAGCAGCTGATCAAGCGCCGCAAGGACCTCGAGGACACACCGATTCCGTCCGGCTCGTCAAGCGCGGCACTCGGCCTGCTGCGCCTCGGCGCCCTCACCGGCGACAGCCGTTATGAGGATGCGGCGATCGGCGCGATGCGCCTCGCCGGCGAGCTCGCGCCCCGCTACCCGATCGCCTTCGGCCACCTGTTGTGCGCCGTGGACCTCCACGCCTCCGGGGCGCTCGAGGTAGCCGTCGTCGGACCGGGCGCCGGCGAGCTGATCGCGGTCGTGCGCGAGCGCTACCGCCCGCACGTCGTCGTCGCACTCGGCGACGGAGGCGAAAGCGAGGTCCCGCTGCTTGAGGGCCGCTCAGCCGTGGGCGGCTCAGCGACGGCCTACGTCTGCGAGCGCTTCACCTGCCAGGCGCCGGTCGGCGAGCCCGCCGAGCTGCGCCTCAAGCTGCGCTGAGCTCAGCCAGCTCGGAGTCGCTGAGGACGAGCTGGGCAGCTGCGACGTTCTCCTCGAGGTGAGCGATGCTCGAGGTGCCGGGGATCGGCAGCATCACCGGCGAGATCGCAAGCAGCCAGGCGAGCGCGATCTGGGATGCGCTCGCGTCGTGGGCGCGCGCGATCCGCTCGAGCGCGCCGCCGCGGCCGGTGAGCTTGCCCTGGGCGACCGGTGCGTAGGGGATGAAGGCGATCCCGCGCTGCGTGCAGGCGTCGAGGACGTCCTGGTGCATGCGGTCGGTGGCGTTGTACTCGTTCTGAACGGACACGATCGCGGTCATCTCGAGCGCCTGCTCGAGCTGCGCGACGCTGACGTTCGAAAGTCCGATGTGGCGGACCTTGCCCTGCGCGCGCGCTTCGATGAACGGCCCGAGCGACTCCTCGAACGCGACGGCGGGGTCGGGCCAGTGGAACTGGTAGACGTCGATTGCCTCGACGCCAAGTCGCCGCAGCGAGCCGTCGAGGGCCTCGCGGATGTGCTCGGGGCGCCCGTCCCTCGTCCAGCTGCCAGGGCCGCTGCGCGTGAAGCCCGCCTTGGTCGCGATCACGAGCCCGTCGTAAGGGTGTAGAGCCCGCGCGATAAGTTCCTCGCTGACGTTGGGACCGTAGGAGTCGGCGGTGTCGATGAAATCGACACCGAGCTCGCGGACGCGGCGAAGCAGCGCGACCGCTCCGTCGGGGTCTGCGGGCGGGCCCCAGATACCCTCGCCGGTGATCCGCATCGCACCGAAGCCGAGTCGGTCGACGTCGAGGTCGCCGAGCGTGATGCGTCCGGCGCCGCTCACAGGATCGGGAGGTAGCGGTCGAGCTCCCAGCGCGTGACCTGCATGCGGTACTCCTCCCATTCGCGGCGCTTGATCTCGACGTAGCGGTTGAAGGTGTGCTCGCCGAGCGTGCGCAACGCGAGCTCGGAATCGGCGGTCAGCTCGATCGCGGCGCCGAGCGTCTCCGGCAGCTGCTCGATGCCGAGGCGGCGGCGCTCCTCGGGCGAGAGGTTGTAGAGATTTTTCTCCATCGGCTCGGGCAACTCGTAGCCCTTCTCGATCCCCTCGAGGCCGGCCTGCAGAAGCGCGGCGAACGTCAGGTATGGGTTACAGGCCGGATCGGGACAGCGCAGTTCCATGCGCGTGCCGAACTCGTCGCCCGGCTCGTAATGGGGAACGCGCACGAGGGCCGAGCGATTGCGGCGCGACCAGGCGACGTAGACAGGCGCCTCATAGCCGGGCACTAGGCGCTTGTAGGAGTTGACCCACTGGGCGAAGATCGAGCAGATTTCGCGCGCGTGCCGCAACTGACCGGCGATGAACGCCTTGCCGACCGGCGAGAGGAAGTACTGGTCGTCGGCGTCGTAGAAGGCGTTGCGGCCACTCGCGAAGAGCGACTGGTGCGTGTGCATCCCGGACCCGTTCTGCCCGAACAGCGGCTTGGGCATGAAGGTCGCGTGCCAGCCGTACTTGAGCGCGACCTCCTTGACGGTGATCCGGTAGGTCATGCAGTCGTCGGCCATCTTCAGCGCATCCGCGTAGCGCATGTCGATCTCGTGTTGGGATGGGCCGACCTCGTGGTGGCTGTACTCGACGTGGATGCCGAGCGCCTCGAGCGCGATCGAGGTTTCGCGACGCACGTCCGAGCCGGCGTCGAGCGTCGTCAGGTCGAAGTAGCCGCCCGCGTCGAGCGGCTCGGTGCCCGAGCTATCGCGGAAGAGGAAGTACTCGAGCTCGGGTCCGACGTTGAAGGTGTCGAAGCCGAGGTCGGCGGCGCGGACGAGAGCGCGCCGCAGGATGTGGCGCGGGTCGCCCTCGTAGGGGGTGCGCTCGGGTGTGAGGATGTCGCAGAACATCCGCCCCACTCCCTGCTCCTCCGGGCGCCATGGGAGGACCGCAAAGGTCGCGGGATCGGGCAGCGCGATCATGTCGGACTCCTCGATCGCGTTGAAGCCGGTGATCGATGACCCGTCGAAGCCCATCCCGGATTCCAGCGCGCCGTCGAGCTCGGAGGCGTTGATCGAGAACGACTTCAGCTGGCCGAGGACGTCGGTGAACCAGAGGCGGATGAAGCGGATCTCGCGATCGGCGACGATCGCACGTACGTCCTGGGCTGTGATCGGAGCGTCTGCCACCCGACGCGGAACTATGCCGATCGGTCGTCGAGCCAGTTGCGGGCCCAGCGCTTGAGCTCCTCGAGCGCAGGGGCGAGCTCCTGGCCCTTCTGCGTCAAGGCATACTGCACGCGTACGGGCGGTCCGGCTATGACGGTGCGCTCCACCAGGGCGTTTGACTCAAGCTCCTTGAGTCGGTCCGAGAGCATCCGGTCGGAGAGATCCGGCACCGCGGCGGCGATTGAGGAGAAGCGCAGCGAGCCGGCCTGCATCAGCGTCTCGAGGATCGCGCCGGTCCAGCGGCGCCCGATCAGCTCGACGGCCTGATGAAAGTACGGGCAGCAGGTCGGTCGCTCAGCCTGCTGATCGGTCGCAGTGGCCGGCTCGAGGTCAGCTTGGGTTACTTGAGAAACCATCGCGTCGGCGCATCCTACGCCGCGCGGAGCGTCCTCGAATCCTCGACGGAGCCATCGATGGGCACATCGCCCGCCACGTTGACCATCGCGGTGAAGACCTCAAGCGATGCGAAGGCGATCGCCTCGAGCAGTTGCTCGTCATCCCAGCCGAGCTCGCGCGCCTCCTCGAAGAGGTAAACGGGGGTTCCACCGTCGGCTTCGAGCGCCGACTTCAGGTAGCGAAGCAGCGCCGCCTGCTTGGGATCACCGGAGTCGAACTCGCGCGCCTTGGCGACCTCGTCGAGGCCCAGTCCGGCCGAGCGGGCCGTGCGACTGTGCAGAGCGATGCCCGGATCCGATCCGAACCGCTCGGCGACTGCCAGGGAGATCCGCTCCAGCGTTCCGCGTCCGAGCGAACCGCGCTTGAGCTCGGCGCGGAAGCGCGCGTAGCCGCGCAGCGCCGCCGGCGAGCCGGCGAGCACGCCTAGGAAGTTGGGAAGCTGACCGCCGGTTGCGAGCGCGCCGCGGAGAACCGGCAGCGAGCCCTCGGGGGCCGTCAAGTCGTCATGGATCTGGAACCTGCTCATCGTCGTCTTCATCGCTTCACGGCTGCTTTCATCGCTTTACCTTATGCTTACAACTTACGTTTTGTAAGGATACTGCATTTTGGCGGATTCGCAAGTCGCGCTTCGTCTGTCCTTACGAGATTCTCATCGCACGTTCGTCCAGGACCGGCGGGGAATCGCCTGAAAACGGCCAATACGCGTTACCCGTTCGCAAGGTTCGACAACCATCGAACGTCTCCCTGCGTACGAATGTTCTAGTCCTGCCAACGCGCCAGCGGGCGCGCAGTTGCGGTCGTAGCGCTATTTACGGCCGGCGACGGCGACCACGAACTGCGCGACGTCCTTGGCCTGCTGCCCTGTGTAGATCCCCGCCGGCATGTCGCCGTTGCCGCGCGCGCGACCGAGTTGGATGGCGTTCAGCACAAACGACGCCGGCCCGCTGTAGACCTGCGGGTCGAGGTCGAGGTCCGGTCCGACGTGCCCGACGGCCGCCGCGGCCGCGAGCGTGTGGCAGGTCGCGCAGGAACGCGCGAACAACTGGCGGCCGATCGTCTCGTTCTTGGTCAGCGTGATGCCCGCTGGTCCCTGGCTCGCTTTGTCGTGTCCGTTGGCGACGGCCACCGCGATCGGGACGGCAAGCCCGAAGGCCAGGATCACCGCGAAGGCGAACAGGCGCAGGCGGTTCGCAAGCGCGTTCTCGGAGTGCAGGCGCGCGCGGGCGCGCCCCGGCCCGCCGCCGAGCGCGATCAGGAAGACCGCGCCGCCGATTCCGATCCAGAAGGCGAGCGCAACGTAGAGCACGAGCCGCAATCTATCCCATGGCCCCGACCGCCCGCCCGGTCGGGAAATAGAAAGGCCCCGATTGCTCGGGGCCTTTCCTTAGCAAGCCTGTAAGCCGGATTCTGTCGGGAGCAGCCATCCATCTGAGCGGCCTACCTGGACCTTGGCGGGCAGCCTGCGATCGGTCCTGCTTGGCCTTGCATCGGGTGGGGTTTGCCTGGCCGCCGCGTCACCGCGGCGCCGGTGCGCTCTTACCGCACCATTTCACCCTTGCCGGCACGCGGCTCACGTGTGGCCGCGCGCTTTGGCGGTTTGTTTCTGTGGCACTTTCCCGCGGGTTTCCCCGGGTCGCTGTCGGCGACCACCCTGCCCTGTGATGTCCGGACTTTCCTCGAAGGCGAGCCTCCGCGGCTGCTTGGCCTGCCCATCGACAGTAGCGCGTCGAGGCCATCCCCGCCAGCGGCGCAGGTTCACTCCCCAGCGCTAAAGCGAACGCATCAGGCCGACGACCTTTCCGAGCACGCGCACCTCGCGGCTGCGGATCGGCTCCATCTCCTCGTTCTCGGGCTGCAACCGTACGTGGTCGCTCTCCCGAAAGTAGCGCTTGACCGTCGCGTCCTCGCCGACCAGGGCGACGACGATGTCGCCGTCACTCGCGGTTTCCTGGGGGCAGACGACGACGAGATCGCCCTCGATGATGCCGGCGTTCTTCATCGACTCGCCG
>DATGHN010000108.1:0-10709 GCA_035308005.1 Solirubrobacteraceae bacterium | reverse complement strand
GCGCGCGCGGCGCGGGCGCGGCGGCGCCGGCGGCAGCGAACGCTCCGCAGGGCGCGGATCCGGCGCTCGTCGGCGCCTGAGGCGGTGACCAGCGCGCTCGCCACCGAGGCCGCCTCACGCGGCCCGAGTGCGGGCGCCGCCGTCGACGAGGTGCTGGTCATCGACTTCGGCGGCCAGTACTCGCAGCTGATCGCGCGACGTGTCCGCGAGTGCGGGGTCTTCTCGGAGCTCCTGCCCGCTGACGTCAGCCCCGACGAGATCGCCCGTCGCGCGCCGCGCGGGCTGATCCTCTCCGGCGGACCGGCGTCGGTCTACGCCGACGGCGCGCCGGCGCTCGATCATGGCGTGCTCGAGCTCGGCATTCCCGTGCTCGGCATCTGTTACGGCATGCAGCTGCTCGCGCACTCACTCGGCGGCAGCGTCGAGCGCGCGCCGGTAGGCGAGTTCGGGCGCAGCGAGCTGACCGTCCGCGAGCCCGGCCGGCTGCTCGCCGGACTGCCGCGCGAGCAGGCCTGCTGGATGTCTCACCGCGACAGCGTCAAGCGCGCGCCCGACGGCTTCGTCGAGCTCGCCGCCTCGACGGCGTCTCCCGTCGCCGCCTTCGAAGACCCCGCGCGCGGGATCTACGCGATCCAGTTTCACCCCGAGGTCGTCCACACCCCCTACGGCCAGCAGATCCTGACGACGTTCCTCGACGACATCTGCGGCGCCGAGCGCAGCTGGACGCCGGCCTCGATCGCCGAGGAGCAGATCGCGCGGATCCGCGCCCAGGTCGGCGACGGGCGCGCGATCTGCGGGCTCTCGGGCGGGGTCGACTCCTCGGTCGCGGCGCTGCTCGTGCACCGTGCGATCGGCGACCAGCTGACGTGCGTATTCGTCGACCACGGGCTGATGCGAAAGGGGGAGGGCGAGCAGGTGATCGCAGCCTTCCGCGACACCTTCAAGGTTCCGCTCGTCGCCGTCGACGCCGAGGAGCGTTTCCTGACCCGCCTCGCGGGGATCAGCGACCCCGAGACCAAGCGCAAGGTGATCGGCGCGGAGTTCATCCGCGTCTTCGAGGAGGAGGCGGAGCGCCTCGAGGGCGCGCGCTTCCTCGTCCAGGGGACGCTCTACTCCGACGTGATCGAGTCCGGCGGACGCCGCGGCTCGGCGACGATCAAGTCACACCACAACGTCGGCGGACTCCCCGACGATTTGCAGTTCGAGCTCGTCGAGCCGCTGCGGATGCTTTTCAAGGACGAGGTCCGCGCCGTCGGCGCCCAGCTCGGGCTGCCCGAGCGGCTCGTCTGGCGCCAGCCCTTCCCCGGCCCCGGCCTCGCGATCCGCATCGTCGGCGGCGAGGCGACCAAGGAACGCCTCGACCTGCTGCGCGACGCCGATCACATCCTCCAGGACGAGATCCGCCAAGCCGGCCTCTACCGCGAGCTGTGGCAGTCCTTCTGCGTGCTGCCCGACATCCGCTCGGTCGGCGTCCAGGGTGACGAGCGCACCTACGGCAACGTCGTCGTGATCCGCGCCGTCACCTCCGATGACGCGATGACGGCAGACTGGGCGCGACTGCCCTACGACCTGCTCGAGCGGATCGCCTCGCGGATGATGGGCGAGCTGCACGAAGTCAACAGAGTGGTCCTCGACATCACCAGCAAGCCGCCGGGGACTATTGAGTGGGAATGATCTCGAGCCCCGTGGGCTCGAGATCATTTGCGGGATTATGTGATGGGTTGCGGAGCTGCTCGTTCGCTCGTGCGTCGATGGGCTAGTTGCGAGGGCTTCGGGGCGGCTGTCAGGACAGAGGTGTTTCGATAACATGGGCAGTCGGCCGCGTTGTGCGGCCGGTTCTCTGTATGAAGACCTTTGTTGCGAAGCCTTCGGATCGCCAGCGCGACTGGTACGTCGTCGACGCCCAGGGCAAGACGCTTGGCCGGTTGGCGACGCAGATCGCCGATGTGCTCCGAGGGAAGCGCAAGCCGACCTACACGCCACACATCGACACCGGCGACTTCGTGATCGTCGTCAACGCCGAGAAGATCGCGGTGACCGGCAACAAGCGCGCCGGCAAGATCTACTACCGCCACTCGGGCTACCCGGGCGGGCTGCGCAAGCGCACCTTTGAGGAGATGATCCGCCGCCGTCCCGAGGAGGTCATTCGTCTCGCCGTCAAGGGGATGATGCCGCGCAACCGCCTCGCGCGTAAGCAGCTGACCAAGCTCAAGGTCTACGCCGGGCCCGAGCACCCGCACATCGCGCAGAAGCCCGCCGAGATGGAGCTTCGAGCCTCATGAGCGAAGACGAGAACGCCGGCGTGGCGGACGAGGAGACCGTGCCGGAGGGCGAGAGCCCGGAGGCCATCGAAGCCCCCGAGAGCGAGGCGGCTGCGGAACCGGCCGCCGAGGCGGAGCCCGAGACCGCGCCCGTCGCCGAGGCGGAGCTCGAGGCCGAGCCCGTCGCCGAGGCAGAGCCGGAGACCGCGCCGGAACCCGCGCCCGTCGCCGAGGAGCAGCCGCAGGCGCCGCGTGAGCGGCCGGCAGTCCCGGGCGCCGACCTCGAGGTCGACATCGTGCCCGAGGGCGTCGATCCGCTCGCCGGCGACTCGAGCGCCGACCCCTACGCGGAGTACGAGGCCGACGAGCCGGCCGCGACCGAGGAGATCGAGGACGTCGTCGTCGCGGCGCCGATCGAGCAGGTCGCGATCGACCTCGCCGCGGATGCCCGCTACCGCGCGACCGGCAAGCGCAAGAGCGCGATCGCGCGCGTGACGCTGCGACCCGGCAAGGGCGAGTACACGATCAACGGCCGCTCGCTGCGCGAGTACTTCCCGCGCGAGACGCTGCAGCGCAACATCCGCCAGCCGCTTGAGACCGTCGGCTATGAGGAGAAGATGGACGTCGTCGCACGGATGCACGGCGGCGGCGTGTCCTCGCAGGCCGGCGCCCTGCGCCACGGCATCTCGCGTGCGCTCCTCGAAGCCGACCCCAACCTCCGTGGCGAACTCAAGCGACGCGGCTTCCTGACGCGCGACGCGCGCGCGAAGGAGCGCAAGAAGGCCGGTCTGAAGAAGGCGCGCAAGCGTCCGCAGTTCTCCAAGCGCTAGCCGCTTCAGCCGTCAAACTCTGCCGATGGGAAGAAGGCTGTTCGGAACCGACGGCGTTCGCGGGCTCGCCGGCGTCGACGTCACGGCGCAGCTGGCGCTGACCCTAGGCCGCGCCGTCGTGCTCCACTCGGGACTCGCGGCTCCGCGCGCACTCGTGATCCGCGACACCCGGGAATCCGGTGACATGCTCGAGGCGGCGCTCGCCGCGGGTCTCGCCTCCGCGGGTGGCGAGGTGGCGCTCGGAGGCGTTCTACCGACGCCCGCGGCGCCGCTGCTCGCGCGCCGCCACGGCTTCGATCTGGCGGCCGTCATCTCCGCTTCGCACAACCACTACGCCGACAACGGCATCAAGTTCTTCGGCGGCGACGGCTTCAAGCTGAGCGACGAGACCGAGCAGGAGATCGAGCTTCACTTCGAGGAGGACGCGGGCTCAAGCGGTGAGCGGATCGGGCGCATCTCCCAACTCGAAGGCTTGGCCGACGACTACCTCGGCGAACTCGAGCGCCGCTTCTCGGCCCTCTCACTCGACGGCCTCGACGTCGTCTTGGACTGCGCCCACGGCGCCACCCACAGCGTCGCGCCCGAGATCTTCCGCCGCCTCGGCGCGCGCGTGACCGCGCTGGCGGTCTCACCCGACGGGCGCAACATCAACGACCGCTGCGGCTCGACCCACCTCCAGACGCTCGCGGCGGCCGTGCGCGAGGGCGGCCACCACGTCGGCTTCGCCTTCGACGGCGACGGCGACCGGATGCTCGCCGTCGACGGCGCCGGCGCGACCGTGGACGGCGACGAGCTGCTCGCGCTGGCGGCGCTTCATCTGCGCGATCGCGACCGCCTCGGCGGCGGCGTCGTCGTGACCGTGATGACCAACTTCGGCTTCCACTCGGCGATGGAGCGCGCCGGGATCGCCGTCGCCACGACCGCCGTCGGGGACCGCTACGTGCTCGAGGCGATGCGCGAGCGTGGGTTCGCCCTCGGCGGCGAGCAGTCCGGCCACATCATCGACCTCGGCTTCGGGCCTTCGGGCGACGGGATCGCCGCCGCGCTGCTCGTTCTCGAAGCCCTGGGCGGCGGCGACCTGCACGAGCGCGCGGCGATGGAGAAGCTCCCGCAGCGGCTCGTCAACGTGGCGGTGCGCGACCGCGGTGCGCTTGCGGGCGCCGACGGCGTCCACGAGGCGATCGCCCGCGAGGCGGCGGCGCTCGAGGGGCGCGGGCGGGTGCTGGTGCGCTCAAGCGGAACCGAGCCGCTCGTCCGCGTGATGGTCGAGGCGCCGAGCGTCGAGGAGACCGACGCCGTCTGCGCACGGCTCGTTGCGGTCGTCACCGAACAGCTCGGGTAGTCTGCTTGCGATGTGCGGAATCGTCGGCTACGTCGGAAACCGCCCGGCGCAGGACATCATCCTCGGCGGACTGCGCAAGCTCGAATACCGCGGCTATGACAGCGCGGGGATGTCGCTGCTCGAGGACGGCGAGATCCAGACCGTCCGCGCCGTGGGCAACCTCGACCACCTCGAAGCCGAGCTCGAGAGCCGCGCCGGGGGCACCGCGACGGCCACGCTCGTGCGCCCCGCGACGATCGGCATCGGCCACACGCGCTGGGCCACGCACGGCCGCGTAAGCGTCCAGAACGCCCATCCGCTGGCCGCGGACGAGAGCCGCATCCACGTCGTCGTCAACGGCATCGTCTCCAACTACATGGAGCTTCGAACGCAGCTGCTTCAGAGCGGCTGCGTGTTCGCGACCGAGACCGACGCCGAGGTGATCGCGCACCTGATCGCGACCAACTACTCAGACGACCTCGCCGACGCCGTGATCCAGACGCTCGACAGACTCGACGGCTACTTCGCGTTCGTCGCGATGGCGCTCGAGGAGCCGCACGTGCTCGTCGGCGCGCGCCGCGAGTGCCCGCTCGTCGTCGGCCGCGGCGAGGAGGAGTCCTTCCTGGCCTCCGCGCTGCCGGCGTTCCTCGCCCACACCAACCGCATCCAGTACATCGAGAACGGCGAGATCGTAGTCCTGCGCGCCGGCTCGGTCGAGATCCGAGACGCCGCCGGCGCGCCGCGCGAGCGCGAGATCGAGACGATCGAGTGGGACGAGGAGACAGCTGAGAAGGGCGGCTACGAGACCTTCATGCTCAAGGAGATCCACGAGCAGACCGACGCCCTCGCCGAGACGATCGCCGACCGCACGGCGAGCGGGCACAGCGTCGACCTCTCAGACTCCGAGGTTTTCGACGAGGACATCCTGCGCGGCGTCGAGCGCGTCACTTTCATCGGCTGCGGGACGGCGTATCACGCGGGCCTACTCGGCCGCGCCGCGATCGAGGCCTGGGCGCGGCTTCACGTCGAGGTCGACGTCGCCTCCGAGTACCGCTACCGCAGCCCGATTCTCGGCCCCGGCGACCTGGTCGTCGGGATCTCGCAGTCGGGTGAGACGGCCGACACCCTGGCGGCGATGCGGCTCGCCCGCGAGCGCGGCGCGCGGGTGATCGCGCTGACCAACACGATGGGCTCACAGGCCACGCGCGACTCAGACGCCGTCCTGCTGACGCGCGCCGGCCTCGAGGTCGGCGTCGCGGCGACGAAAACCTTCACGGCCCAGGTCGCGGCGGTCTTCATGCTCGCGCTGCGCCTGGCGGAGCTGCGCGAAACGCTTCCCGCCGAGCGGATCGCGGAGCTCGTCGCTCAGCTACGCCACATGCCCGAGCTAGTCGAAGAGCTGCTCGAGCGCGTTGGGCCGGCCGTCGAGGAGGCCGCCGAGTGGTGCTGGCAGGCGCCGTTCTTCCTCTACATCGGGCGCCAGGAGGGCGTCGCGGTCGCGCTTGAGGGCGCGCTCAAGCTGAAGGAGATCGCCTACGTGTCAACCGACGCCTACGCCTCCGGGGAGATGAAGCACGGACCGATCGCGCTGCTTGACGAGCAGACGCCGGTCGTCGCCGTGGCGACCGCCTCGCCGGTCCTCTCGCGCGTCGTCGACAACATCGAGACGGTGCAGGCGCGCGGCGCGAAGGTGATCGCGATCACGACCGAGGGCGACGCGACCGTCGCTCCACATGTCGCCACGGCGATCCCGGTGCCCGCCACGGACCCGATGTTCCAGCCGCTGCTCGCGACGATCCCCCTGCAACTGCTGGCCTACTCGGTCGCGCGCCGCCGCGGCCTGAACGTCGACCAGCCGCGCAACCTGGCAAAGACGGTCACCGTCGAGTGAGGCAGTGGGCCTTCTCGGAAGGCTTTGCCTGAAACGCAGCTTGTGGCGAGGTCCTGGGGTCGGACTGACAAGGACGCAGGGAGCGGCCAAGGCTTGTTGCCTTGGCGCGACCGAGGACGCCGACAGACGGCTCCAGGGCCCGCCATTTCGGGCGAAGCGTTTCGAGAAGGCCCACCGCGGCGGCGCTCGGCCGTCGGGTAGCCTCGTGACGTGTCCGGCGGCGGTATCGGCCTTGACCTGCTCGAGATCGAGCGGATGGAGCGCGCGCTCTCACGGCGCCCGAACCTCGCGTCACGGCTGTTCCATGCCGGGGAGCTTGAATACTCGCGGCGGGGGGCGCGGCCCGGGCAGCACCTGGCCGCGCGCTTCTGCGCCAAGGAAGCCGTTTCGAAGGCCCTCGGCATGGCCGTGTTCGCGCCGCTTGACGTCGAGGTCCTCGGCGGCGGCGCCGACGTCGGCCTCGAGCTGCACGGCGCCGCGGCGGCCAGAGCCGGCGAGCTCGGCGTGGAGGTCGGGCTTTCGATGACCCACACCCGCGGGATGGCTGCGGCGGTGGCGATCCTTCGATGAGCCTCGCGTCGTGGCTCGAGCCGCTGCCCGACGCGGCGCGGATGCGCGCGACCGACGCCTGGGCGATCGAGGAGCGCGGCGTCCCGTCGCTCGAGCTGATGGAGCGCGCCGGGCAGGGCCTCGCCGCGCTGGCGGCGGAGCTCGCGGGCGAGGGGCGCATCGTCGTCGTTGCCGGGAAGGGAAACAACGCCGGCGACGGCCTAGTCGCGGCCCGGCTGCTGCGCGCCGCGGGCCGGGACGTCGACGTAGTGAGCGCCGGGGAGCTCTCGGCGCTTCAGGGCGACGCGGCGGTGAACCTCGAGCGGCTGCCCGGCGACGCGCCGACGCCGCTTGGGGCCGGCATCTCTGCGAATCCGGCGCTGGTCATCGACGCGCTGCTCGGTACGGGCGCAAGTGGTGCGCCGCGGGCTGAGATCGCCGCCGCGATCGCCGCGATCGCGGGCTGCGGCGCCGCGGTGGTGCTTGCGGCCGATGTGCCGAGCGGCGTCGATGCCTCGAGCGGCGAGGTGGCGGGCGACGCGGTGGCGGCCGACGCGACGGCGACCTTTCACGCCGCAAAGCCCGGCCTCTGGATCGAGCCCGGGCGGTCGCACGCGGGGCGGGTCAGCGTCATCGAGATCGGCATTCCAGACGGCGCTCCGGGGCAGGCCGACGTCGGGCTGATTCGCGACAGCGTGCTCGAGGTCGTGCCGCGCCGGGAACGCGGATCGACGAAGTTCTCAAGCGGCCGCGTGCTTGTCGCCGGAGGATCGGCCGGCCTCACGGGGGCCCCGTCGCTTGCCGCGCTTGCCGCCGCTCGCGCCGGCGCGGGGTATGTGACGGTCTGCGTCCCCGCCTCGCTGGCGCTGGTCTTCGAGGCGCGGCTGCTCGAGGCGATGACGCTGGCGGTGTCCGATGAGGACGGCGCCCACAGCGCGGCCGGGGTGGCGGCCGTGGCCGAGGCGGCGTCGGCGCGGGGGGGCGCGCTCGTGCTCGGACCGGGGCTCGGGCGCAGCGACGGCGCACGCGAGTTCGCCCACGGCGTCCTCTCAGCCGTCGAGGTGCCGGTCGTCCTCGATGCCGACGGTCTGAACGCCTTCGCCGGCGACGCGGCGGCGCTGGGCGGACGCGCCGCTGTGCTGACACCGCACGCGGGCGAGCTCGGCCGGCTGCTCGGCGTCGAAAGCGCGCAGGTCGAGCGCTCGCGGCTGCGCTACGCGCGCGAAGCGGCCGCGCTGACCGGGGGTGTGGTCGTGCTGAAGGGCGACGACACGCTCATCGCGGCCCCGGACGGTGTCGTGGCGGTCAGCCCCGGGGCGACGCCGGCCCTTGCGACGGCGGGAACCGGGGATGTCCTCTCGGGCGTCGCCGCGGCGATGCTCGCGAAGGGGCTCGAACCGTTCGTGGCAGCGTGTGCGGCCGTGCGCCTGCACGCTCTGGCGGGGATCGCCGCCGCGGCCGCGCGGGGCAGCGTCGAGGGCGTGATCGCCTCCGATGTGATCGAGGCGCTGGCGGGGGTTCGCTGAGGTGGTGCGCGCGTTGGCCCGGGTCAACCTCGCCGCGATCGAGCGAAACTGCGCGCAGCTGCGCCGCTCGAGCCCGGTCCTGTGCGCGGTGATGAAGGCCAACGCATACGGCCACGGCGCGGTGGCTTGCGCGGGTGCGGCGCTTGCCGGCGGCGCAACGTGGCTCGGCGTCGCCGCAGCGGGCGAGGCCGGCGAGCTGCGCGCTGCGGGCGTCGAGAGCCGGATCCTCGTGATGGGAGCGCTGACGCGAGCCGAGCTCGAGGCGGCCTTGGCCGCCGACGCCGATGTCGTCGTTTGGAGCGACGATCTGCTCGACTGGATCGAGGCGCTCGGCGGCGGACGCGTCCACGTCAAGCTCGACAGCGGCATGGGGCGCCTCGGCACGCGCGACGGCACCGTCGCGACGCGTCTCGCCGAGCGCGCGGCCGCCAGCGAGAGCCTCTCGCTCGCCGGGGCGATGACGCACCTGGCCACCTCCGAGGAGCCCGACCGGGCTTTCATGAACGAGCAGCTCGCGCGCTTTGAGCAATGGGTGGGGCCACTGCGCGAACGCCACGAAGAACTCCTCGTACACGCCGAGAACAGCGCCGCGCTGCTTGGCGCAGGCGCTTCGCGCTTCGGCATGGCGCGCTGCGGCGGCGCCGTCTATGGGCTTGACCCGCACGGCGGCTCGCCCGCCGACTGGGGTCTCGAGGCGGCCCTCGAGCTCCGCTCCTGGGTGGCGGCGCTGAAGCCGTGCGCCCCCGGTGAGAGCGCGGGCTACGGACGTCGCTTCGTCGCCGCGACGGAGACGGTGCTGGCCGTGGTGCCGATCGGTTACGGCGACGGCGTGCGGCGGCTGCTGTCGGGGAACGCGGACGTGCTGATCGGCGGGCGCCGTTATCCCGTCGTTGGCACTGTCAGCATGGACAACGTCACCGTCGATGTTGGGCGCGACGGCGCCGTGGCTGTCGGCGACGGGGTCGTGCTGCTTGGCGCCGATGGCGGCGAGCGGATCGCCGCCGAGGAGATCGCCGCGCGCCAGGGCACGATCAACTACGAGATCACCTGCGCCGTCAGCCCGCGCGTGTCGCGCGAGTACCACTGCGACGGCGCTCCGGCATGAGCGAGCGGTCGCTCGAAGCCGCCCGCGCCGCGCTGCGCGGTGAGCGGTGCTGGATCGTTGGCGGCGCCGTTCGCGATGAGCTCCTCGGCCTGCAGGCGGGTCGCGACCTCGACCTGGTTGTGGGGGATCGTGTCGAGGAGGCGGCGCGCGCGGTGGCGCGCGAGGCCGGCGAGGCGGTCGCCTTCTCGCTCTCCGACGAGTTCGGCGGCTGGCGCGTGGTCTCGCGCGGGGGTGACTGGCAGATCGATCTGAACCCGCTGCGCGGCGACTCGATCGAGGCTGACCTGCGGCTGCGCGACTTCACCGTCAACGCGATCGCGCGCCCGCTCGAGGGTGGGCCTGCGATCGACCCGCTTGACGGGGAGGGGGACCTGCGGGCCGGGCTGCTCCGCCTCGCCGCCCCCGACGCGCTCGAGGCCGATCCGCTGCGGGCGCTTCGCCTAGTGCGGCTGGTCTGCGAGCTCGCCTTCGAGGTCGAAGCCCAGACCGCGGCGGCCGCGCGCGATGTCGCCGGCGGACTCGCAAGAGTGGCGGGCGAGCGGGTCTACCTCGAGTTTGCGCGCGTGGTCGCGAGCGACCGCGCGTCGGACGGCATACGGCTGATGCTCGATCTCGGTCTCGCGTCCTACGTGCTGCCAGAGCTCGAGGAGCTTCGCGGCGTGGAGCAGAGCCGCTATCACCACCTCGATGCTCTCGATCACACCCTCGCCGTGCTCGACCAGGTCGCCCTGCTCGAGCACGAAGGCGGCGCGGCACTCGGCGAGGAGCACGTGCCGGCGATCAGCGAGCTCCTCGCCGAACCGCTCGCCGATGAGCTGACGCGCGCGACCGGTCTTCGCTTCGGCGCGCTGACCCACGACATCGCCAAGGGCCGCACGGCGCAGGTCTTCGACGACGGGCGCGTCGGCTTTCCGGGGCACGATGAGCTCGGCGCGTCGATGGCGCGGGAGATGCTCGAGCGACTGCGCGCGGCCGAGCGGATGCGCGCGCACGTCGCGGCGCTGACCCGAAGCCATCTGCGCCTCGGCTTCCTCGTCCATGAGGCGCCGCTCGACCGCGGTGAGGTCTACGCCTACCTCGACGCCTGCGATCCGGTTGGCGCGGACGTGACGCTGCTGTCGGTCGCAGACCGCCTCGCGACGCTCGGCGAGCGCGCCGAAGAGGCCATCGAGCGCCACCTGGAGCTGGCCCGAGGGCTGATCGGGGACGCGCTCGCCTGGCATCGC
>DATGHN010000107.1:0-4994 GCA_035308005.1 Solirubrobacteraceae bacterium | reverse complement strand
ACGACGTTCGAGACCTGGCAGCGCGTCCAGGACATCAACCTCAAGAGCGTGTTCCTCTGCTGCAAGCACGGGATCCCCCACCTCCTCGAGAACGACCCGCCCGGTGGGTCGGTGATCAACACCGCGTCCTTCGTCGCCGTGATGGGCGCCGCGACCTCGCAGATCTCATACACCGCCTCCAAGGGCGGCGTGTTGTCGATGTCGCGCGAGCTGGGGGTCGAGTTCGCCCGCTCGGGCGTGCGTGTGAACGCGCTCTGCCCGGGACCGGTCGACACGCCGCTGCTGCAGGAGCTCTTCGCCAAGGACCCCGAGCGCGCGGCGCGGCGGCTTGTCCATCTCCCGATGGGGCGCTTCGCGCGCGCCGAGGAGATCGCCGCGGGCGCGCTCTTCCTGGCCAGCGACGAGTCCTCCTACGTCAACGCGACGACGTTCCTGATCGACGGCGGTCTGAGCGGCGCCTACACGACGCCGCTGTAGCGCGGCGACTGCCGGTCTCCGAGCGCCGCCGGCCTCACCACTCGGCGAGGTCCCAGATCCCTGGGTAGCGAAGCTCGTCCTCGGCGCCGATCGCGGCAAAGCCGGTGACGGCGAGCTTGAGCTCGGCCATCGCCTGGTCGCGGCTGCCGGCGCGATGCAGGACGTCGGCGAGGTTGTTGCGAAGCGCCGACTCGTGGTGCAGATCGCCCTCGGCGGCGCACTGCTCGAGCGCTTCGCGAAGCAACTCCTGCGCTCGCGCAAGCTCGCCGGCGGCGGCGTGGTCGCGGGCGAGGTTGTTGAGCGCGGCGATGCGGATGCCCGGATCCGCGAGCTCGCCGGCGAGGTCGAGGCTGCGGCGCAGGTAATCGCGACCGCAGCCGAGCAGCCCGAGGATGTTGTTGGCCTGCGCCGCGGCGGCCGTGGCGCCTGAGCGCTCGGCGAGGCGAAGCGCCTCGAAGCCCAGCGCCCGCGCCTGCGCGAGCTCGCCGCGGCGCCAGGCCACGCGGCTTCGATCGCATTGCACAATCGCCTCGTCGGCGCCGAGCGCCAGCGCGTCCTCGTAGCGGCGCTCGGCGAGCTCCCACTCGCCGCGTCGCTCGTGCACGCCGCCGAGCTTCTGCTCGAGCCGGCCCGCCGCGGCCGCTTCTCCATAGGCCGCCGCCGCGGCGTAGGAGGCGAGCGCCGCGCCGTAGGCGCCGCGCAGCGTGTGCAGATCGCCGATCGTCTCCTGCAGCCCGGCGGCGTCAGGGTGCCCGAGCGCGATCGCCGCCTCGAAGTGGGAGACGGCCTCGAGCGCAGCCGAGAGAGCGCGCGCGTGCGAGCCCGCCACGGCGTGGGCGATCGCAGCGGCCTCGTCGTCGCCCGCGAGCTCGAGGTGGCGGGCCACGATCGCGACATCGCCGTGACGCTCGGTCAGCGCCGCCGCGATGCGGCGGTGGAGCAGGCGCCGTCGCGCCAGGCCGACGCGCTCCTCCGCGATCGCGCGCAGCCGCTCATGCGTGAAGTCGTAGGAGAGGCCGCTCTCGAGGATCAGGCCGCGTGCGCCGAGCTCATCGAGTGCTCCGGCGACCTCCTCCTCCGACCGCCCGCTAGCGATCCGCAGCGTGTCGGCGTCGAACGTGCGTCCGAGCAGCGCGGCGGCGCCAAGCACCTGCGAGGCGGCGTCGCCGACGGCGTCAAGGCGGGCCTCGACGGCGGCGCGAACCCCGCCGCCCGGAGCGGCGCCCGGAGCAAGCAGCTCGGCGACGAACAGCGGAAGACCCTCGCTGTCGCGAAAGACGGCATCGGCGCCCGCCTCGTCGAGACCGCGCTGAAGAGCGAGGCTGACGACCTCCGCGCGGGCGAGCCGTCCAAGCGCGAGCCGTCCTCCGAGCGCCGCGAACCGCGCGTGCAGGCGGTCGGGGTCCGGCTCATCGGTGCGCCGCGCGCACAACAGCAGCAGCGGCTCGGTCGCGATTCGCCGCGCCAGGTATGAAAGAGCCTCGAGCGATGCCGGATCGCACCAGTGCAGATCGTCGATCCAGATCACGCCCGGAGCGCCGTCGAAGGAGTCGATCACGACCGCGCTGACGGCCTCGAGGAAGCGCAGCCGGGCGCCCGGTTCATCGAGACTGCCGGTTGCCGCCTCGCCGAGCTCGGGCAGAAGCCGCGCGGCGTCGGCGCGCATGGCATCTTCGACCGCGGCGTGCTCCCCGCCGATCGCAGCGCGCAGCAGCGAGGCCGTCACGCCGTAGGCGAGGGCCTGCTCGCCGGGGTGCGGGCGGGCGGCGAGCACCACGCCGTCGCGGTCGGAGATCTCCGCGAGCGCCTCGGCGGCGAGGCGCGTCTTGCCGACCCCCGACTCGCCTTCGATCACAAGGAGTGACGCACGCTCGAAGGCCGCGAGGATCTGCGCCACCTCCGCGCCCCGGCCTGCCAGCGGAAGCTCGCTCGCGAGCGGCTCCGTCGGCGAGCTCGCCACGGCCGTGGCCACCGTGCCGCCGTTGATCGCGTTGAAGAGGTCGGTCGTTTCGCGCAGCGGAGCGACGCCGAGCTCGCGATCGAGGGCGCGGACGCATTCGCGGTATTGAAGGAGCGCGTCTTTGCGGCGGCCGGCACGCGCGTAGAGGTCGATCAGGCGGCGGTGCGTCGGCTCGTGCAGAAGGTCGAGCGCGAGCCTCTGGCGTGCTGCGTTTATCGCCTCCTCGAAGCGACCCTGGCTCGCCAACGCGTCGGCGAGGCGGTCGAGCGCCGCCGCGCGCTCGCGGCGAATGGTCTCTGCCTCGGCGCGCTGCCAGTCGTCGAACTCGACGCTGTCGCGCAGCGCGAACCCGGCCATCAGCTCGTCGCGATGGAGCGCCACGGCGGCAGCCAGCTCCTCGATCCCGGCGGCCGGATCGGCCGCGGTTCGGCGGAAGCGTTCGAGATCGAAGCTCGCGCCGTCGAGGTCGAGGCGGACCGCCTGACGGTCGGTGATGAGGCGCTCCTCGCCGAGCGCCCCGCGCAGCGTCGAAAGCGTGCGACGAAGCGCTGAGCGTGAGCGTTCGGGATCGGCCTCGGGCCACAGCAGGTTCGCGAGCACCGCGCGCGTGTGGGTATGGCCGGTCACCGCGAGAAAGGCGAAAAGGGCCGTCGCCTTGCGCGTGTCGACCTCGATCGGGCGTCCGTCGACCTCGATGCGTGGCGCCCCAAGCAGTGCGATGCTGAGGGACTTCACGCCCGAGAGCATCGCATGAAGCCGCAACGGCGCAAGCCGCATTTCAGTGCCCGTAACGGTCGGCGCAGCACGACTGTCGTCGGCGCGCGGTGCGTCGTAACGGTTTCGGAACGCAGCGACGCTAGAAACTGGCCATGGCAGTGAGTGAGCGAGCGATCCGCAGAGTCGTCTGGCGGCGCACGAGGCGCGAGGAAAGCGTCGAGGCGACCGTCGCGCCGGCGCTCGAGACGGAGGCGCCGGTCCTCAGCGCGCCTGAGCCTGAAGTCGGAGCGTTTGAGATCGCGCCCAACGACCCCCTGGTCGCCTACTTTCAGGGCTCAGCCGGCGCCGTCGACATCGGCGCGCTCGACCTCGAGTCCGCGGCGCTCGCGAAGCTCCGCGCCGAGGGCGTCACGCTCGTCGTCCCGCTGATCGCCAATGGAGAGCTGATCGGGCTGCTCAACGTCGGCCGCCGCCTCTCGGATCAGGACTTCTCAGCCGATGACCGCCGCCTGCTCGAGACCCTCGCCGCTCAGGCCGCTCCGGCGGTGCGCGTCGGCCAGCTGGTCCGCGAGCAGCAGGCGGAGCTGCGCGAGCGCGACCGGCTCGAGCAGGAACTCGCCGTCGCGCAGCTGATCCAGCAGAACTTCCTGCCCAAGGAGCTGCCGTTGCGCGATGGCTGGCAGGTCGCCGCGTACTATCGCGCGGCCCGGGCCGTCGGCGGCGACTTCTACGACTTCATCGACCTCGCGGATGGCCGGCTCGGGCTCGTGATCGGCGACGTGACCGACAAGGGCGTGCCCGCGGCGATGGTGATGGCCGCGACGAGGAGCGTCCTGCGCGCGAGCGCGCAGCGGCTGATCGAGCCGGGCGACGTGCTCGCTCGAGTCAACGACAACCTCTGCCCGGACATCCCCGAGAACATGTTCGTGACCTGCTTCTACGGGGTTCTGGACACAGCGACCGGTCATCTGCGTTACGCCAACGCCGGCCACAATCTGCCGCTCTGGCACGCCGGGGGCGACTCGGGCGACCTGCGCGCGACGGGCATGCCGCTAGGGCTGCTGCCGGGCATGGTCTACGAGGAGCGCGAGGCGACGCTCGCCGGCGGCGCGACGGTGCTGCTCTACAGCGACGGCCTGATCGAGGCCCACGACTCAGCGCGCGAAATGTTCGGTACCGAACGAACGACGCCGCTGCTTCGCGACGGCCTCGAATCCGCGGTCGTGATCGATCGCCTGCTCGCGGCGCTCGACGGCTTCACCGGTTCGGAGCTCGAGCAGGAGGACGACATCACGCTCGTCGTGCTGCGCCGCGCCGCGGCGCAGAGCGCGACGGCAAGGCCGATCGCGCAGACGAGCACGGCGCCCGCGAGCGCGCCCGCCGCCGAGGGCGTGCTGGCTGATTTCGAAATCGCAAGCGCGCCCGGCAACGAGCGCGACGCGATGCGGCGGATCGCCGAGGCGGCCGCGCCGCTGGCGCTCGAGCCCGAGCGGCTCGAGCGACTCAAGACGGCATCCGCCGAGGCGACGATGAACGCGATGGAGCACGGCAACGGATACAGAGAGGGCGTCGGCGTACGGATCGTCGTCCGTGTCCAGACTGGTGAGCTGACTGTCGTGATCACCGACAGCGGCGCCGCGCCGCAGACCGAGCCGGCCGCCACGCCCGATATCGACGCCAAGCTCGAGGGCCGCCAGTCGCCGCGCGGCTGGGGGCTGTTCCTGATCGAGCGGATGGTCGACGAGGTCCGCCAGAGCTCTGACGCCGGCGGCCACACGTTCGAGCTCGTCATGCACCTGGAAGGAGGCGCAGATGGCCAACGCGATTCTTGAGGCAACGA
>DATGHN010000106.1:0-2438 GCA_035308005.1 Solirubrobacteraceae bacterium | reverse complement strand
CCACTCGGGATCGACGCCGTTCTCGCGGAACAGCGCCACCGCCGCCTCGTCGCCGAGCGCGGGATAGACCGGCCAGTCGAACTGGATGTAGCTGGCACCCGCCTCGACCGCCGCCGCGACCTGGCGGCGCTCGATCTCGATCATCGCCTCGACCATGTCGGCCTGGGTCTCATAGACGCGATCGGTGACGCCCGGGACGTAGGCGAGCGGGAACCAGAAGATCGAGGCGGCGGGGAAGGTCACCTTGAAGGGACGGTTGGTCAGCGTGCGCAGGAACGCCGCCTCGCGAGCCGCCGGCGTGTCGATCGCGTGCAGCTCGCCCTCGACGACCGGAAGGCCGGTGTAGAACTCGACCTCGCCCTCCTCGTTCGTGAACGGGACCTGCCCGGTCCCCGCGGTCAGGCCGTCGACCGCGTCGTAGAAGGAGCCGGTGAACATGAAGCGCCTGAACTCGCCGTCGGAGACGACGTCGAGCCCGGTGTCGATCTGGCGCGCGACCGCCGCTCGGATCGCCTCGTCCTCGGCGGCGTGTAGCTCGGTCAGGTCCTTGGCGCGCTCCTCCGCCAGAAGCGCCGAGTGGCCGGGCTCGTAGGTCTCCTCGACGAGGCGCTTGAGGTTCGCCGGACGAAGCAGGCTGCCGATGTGCTCAGCCCGGGCGATCTCTCGTGGCGTGGCCATCGCAGGCGATTATGCCGCGCTCGCGGCGAGCATGGCGCGCCCTATCGCGCGCAGCTCCTCGACATCGGCGACGTATGGCGGCATCGCGTAAATCAGGTTTCGAAACGGGCGAAGCCAGACGCCGGCGCCGACCGCCGCGGCGGTGGCCGCCTCGAGCGCAACGGTATCGCGCATCTCGATGACGGCGATCGCGCCGAGCACCCGGACCGCGCTCACGCCGGGTAGCTCCGCGGCCGGCGCGAGCTCCTCCGTCAGTACTTCCTCGATCCGATCGACGCGCGCCTTCCAGCCGCCGTCCTCGAGTAGCGCGAGGCTCGCGAGCGCGACAGCCGTCGCGAGCGGGTTGCCCATGTACGTCGGCCCGTGCATCAAGGGACCGCCGATCGCCTCCGCGACGCGCGGCGTGCTGAGCGTCGCGGCGAGTGTGATGTAGCCGCCGGTGAGGGCCTTGCCGACGCACATGACGTCGGGGCAGACGCCCGCGCGGTCGGCCGCGAAGAGCGTCCCGCTACGCCCGAAGCCGGTCGCGATCTCATCGAAGATCAGCAGCACGCCGTGGCGGTCGCAGAGTTCACGCAGCTCGCGCAGGTAGAGAGGCGAGTAGAACCACATCCCGCCCGCGCCCTGGACGATCGGCTCGACGATCGCCGCAGCGAGCTCCCCGCCGTGGCGCTCGAAGAGCGTGCGCAACTCAGCGATCCAAGCCTCCTCGGGCGGCGCGTCGACGCCGCCCGGGGGGCGCGGCGCGAAGACCTGGCTCGGCAGCACGCCTGAGAACAGGTGATGCATCCCGTCGATCGGGTCGCAGACGGACATCGCGGCGAACGTGTCGCCGTGATAGCCGCCGCGAAACGCCAGCAGGCGCGAACGTCCCGGCGCGGCGGCCTGCAGGCACATCTTCACGGCCACCTCCACCGCGACCGAGCCCGAGTCGGCGAAGAAGACATGCTCGAGGTCTCCTGGTGCGATCTCGGCAAGACGAGTCGCGAGCTCGATCGCCGGCGCGTGCGTCAGCCCACCGAACATCACGTGCGCCATCTGATCGAGCTGGGCGCGCGCGGCGGCGTCCAGCGCCGGGTGGCGGTAGCCGTGAATCGCGCACCACCACGAAGACATTCCGTCGATCAGCTCGCGGCCGTCGCTCAGCCGCAATCGCACACCGCGCGCCGACTCGACGAGGAGCGGTTGCGAGGCACTCGCGCCGATTGACGCGTAGGGGTGCCAGACGTGGCGGCGGTCGAGCTCCAGCAGTTGCGCCTCGCGCCCGGGGCGGCTCACCGCGGGAGCATAGAATCTGACCGATGAGCGAAGACCCGCGGAGCTGGCTGCGCTGCTACCGCTGCTGGTCCAGCGAGCTCGAGGTGCAGGTCCACTACGAGGGGATCCACAAGATCGACCCCGTGACGGGCGAGCGCGCCGAGGTGGTCGACGAAATCCAGGAGGCCGTCGTGCAGTGCCTTGACTGCATGCACGACCAGCCCCACCTCGGGTTCGTGGACGGCCGCGTCGAGCCCGTCGAGGACCGCTGGGAGCGGATGGTCACCGGCACGCCCTGGGTCGCGTCGTGCACGGTCACGGTCGACGCCGAGGACGTCGAGACCTGTTCGGGACCCGAGGCCGGCGACGCGCTGTCCTACGCCGCCTTCGGCGACCACGGCGTCCGCGAGTTCTTCACGCACGTTCGCTTCCACAAGCACGACGACGATCGGCGGATCACCGTCCACCTGCTCGTCGAGCTCTACGCGCGCTCGATCGAGGAG
>DATGHN010000105.1:0-5269 GCA_035308005.1 Solirubrobacteraceae bacterium | reverse complement strand
CGCCCAGTCCTCCCGCCCGCGTCCGCTCGCATCACACCGCATCGGTTGGCGACCGCGCGTGACGCCGACGGGCCCCGTCGACGAAGTGCGCGCTGACGCCGAGGCGGGTCGGCGTTCGCCGGCGATCCTGCGCGCCGCGGCACGGCACATGATCACCCATCCCGCCGACCGTACCGAGGGCGATCGGCGCGGACAGTACGAGCGGCTCGCGGAGTACGGCTCGTTCCTTGCGGGCTCGCCGCTGTTCTTTGCGATCGGCGTGGCGGCGGTGCTCGTCTGGACGATCGGGCTCGCGGCCGGAGCGAGCGAGCGTTTCGAGACGGCTGCCGCGGGGGCCATCTCGTCGCTCACGCTCGTCCTGGTGGCGCTGCTCAAGAACTCCGAGCTGCGTGCAGAGCGCGCGATTCAGCGCAAGCTCGATGCGATCGCGAGCTCGCTGCTCGAGGACAAGCGTGGCACGGGTCGCGGCGCGGAGGGCGAGCTCGAGCGCGCCATCGGCGTCCACGAACAGATCTGACAGCCGATGGCGTCCTTCGAAGCCATCGCGCAGCGTCTCGAGTACCCGATGTTCGTGGTGACCGCCGCCTTCGAGGGTGAGCGCGCGGGCTGCCTCGTCGGCTTCACCACGCAGAGCAGTCTCGATCCCCTTCGCTTCATCGCCTGCATCTCGCGCTCCAACCACACCTTCGCGGTGGCGCGGCGCGCCTCCGTCGTGGCGGTTCATCTTCTGAGCGCCGACGACGGCGACCTCGCCGAGCTGTTCGGGGGGCGGAGCGGCGACAGCATCGACAAGTTCGAGCTGTGCGAGTGGCAGCCCGGGCCCGGCGGCGCGCCGATCCTCACGCGCTGCAGCGACTGGTTCGCCGGCCGCGTGCTCGAGCGCTTCGGCGCCGGCGATCACGACGCGTTCGTGCTCGAGCCTGTCGCCGGCGACGCCGATTCCGGCGCGACGCGGGCGCTCACGTCGCTCCAGGCTGCGTCGATCCGCCCCGGCCACCCTCGCTGAGCGGCGTGCTCAGGCCTGCCAGCGGATCGCGACGATCGCCGTGTCGTCGTGATGCCCGTCGGCGGTCAGGTCGCCGGCGAGGCCGCCGACGAGCGCGTCAAGCGGCAGCGCGCGGCCCGCCGTGGCCGCCTGGCGCAGGCGTTCGAGACCGGCGTCGAGAACCTCGTCGCGGCGCTCGACGAGTCCGTCTGTGAACGCGACGAGCGTGGCGCCGGGCTGCGTCGTGGCAGTCGTTGCGCCGTAGGGAGCGCGGCGCGAAACGCCGATCGGAACGCCCGCCTCGACCTCGAGGTAGCGCGAACCGTCGGCTTCGATCAGAAGCGGCGCGGGATGGCCCGCGCTCGCGAGCGTGATCTGGCGCGAGTCGACGCCGATGCGGCAGCACAGGACGGTCGCGAAATACGCGTGATCCTGATTGCCGGCGAAGTCCGACAGGCGCGCGAGCAGGCCCTGGGGATCTGAGTCCTGCGCGGCGTAGGCCAGCGCGGCGTAGCGGAGCGACGCCATCGTCGTCGCCGCGCGCAGGCCGTGCCCGGAGACGTCGCCGACGATCAGGAGCACGGCGCCGTCCTCGACCTCGACGACGTCGTACCAGTCGCCGCCGACGTCGATGCCCGAGGTCGCGGGAACGTAGCGCGCGCTCGCCTGCAGGCCCGGCGGCGCGGCGAGGCGCTCGGGGAGCAGCGCGTGCTGCAGGGATTGGGCGATCGTGCGCTGCTCGGCGTACATCTGGCGGTTCTGCTCGGCGACGCGATCAAGGACGGCGGCGAGCTGCTCGGCGTGCAGGCGCCGGCGAGTCAGGCGATCAGCCGTCAGAGCCGCGGCGAGCGAGAGGAGCAGCCCGATCGCCGCGATCACCCAGGGGACGGATTCGAAGAACGTGCCGCCGAGTGACTGGGCGGGCGTGACGACGAGCGTCAGCGCGGTGCTCCCGAAGGGGATCGTCTCCTGTGCCTGGCGCCCGGTGATCGGGAAGCTGTGGAGGTTGGTGACAAGCAGGTCTGGGGGGACTCGCCGCCGGCCCAGGTAGACGGCGTAGTTGAGGTCGTTGAAGCCGGTGTTGCTCTCGAGCCGCGAGCGGCGGCTCTTCAGAAGCGGCCGCTCTGCGTAGACGGCGAATCCGTGCGGGGCGCCCGGAAGCGCATAGATGTAGCCGATGCCGGGGCGCGCCGCGGCGAGCAGGTTGACGATCGTCAGCGTGTGGGTGCGGATCGAGCGGACGACGGCCGCGCGAGTGGGCGCAGGCAGCGAGAGGACCTGCGGGGTGGCGCCGATGACGAGGCTCGGGCGCAGGGGTCCTGGGCGCAGCGGCCACAGCGACACCGACGTGAACACTCCCCCCGGGCCAACCTCCGGGCCAATGAACGCACGCAGCTTGGCCGCGTTCCCGTTGGTCGCGTCGGCGAGCGCGGCGGCGGATTCGACCGGCGTCTCGGTCGAGGGAATCGCACCCTGAAGGACGAGCCCAACCTCGCGCACGCGGAGGTGGAGCAGGCGGTCCTCGTTGTTGTTGTAGAGGACGAGCGCGGTGACCGCGAGCGCCGCCGTCACGACCACGCCGATGGCGAAGGTGAGCGTCGTCACCCGCGAAGGGCGCCACGCTCGAGCCGCTCGCGCCGCCGCCTCGGCGGAGCGCGACGCTTCACTAACGCCGGTCGCCGCCGAAGCAGACGCGGGGGGCGAGCTCATCTACTGGCGTTGATTGGCAAGCTCATCGCGGGCCGCGCCAGCTTAACCGCCGCGTCGGCTTGCTCGTTAGGAACGGCTCAACACTCAGACCGCCTCGCCGCGGTCCTCCTCGATGAAGCCGCCGGCACCGTCGCGCGTGACGCGCCGCTGACGACGGTAACCGCCGCCGCCGCCGCCAAACCCGCCACCCCAAGAGCTCCAGAAGATCATCGAGAGCACCAGTCCGACGGCCCCCGCGATCATCAGGATCACGCCGATCGTGTGGATGTTGAAGCCGGTCGCCGTGACCGTCACGGCAAAGCGAAGGATCGCGCCGGCGGCGATCATGACGATGCTCGTTCCGATACCCATTGTCATCTGCTCCTCTCAGGAGCGCAGCCGAACGCCGGCTCCGATCTGGGAGCGAGGTTCTTCCCTCGCGTCGCCGGCCGCAAACGGGTGGGCGCCCGAATCGCTGAGCGCGCGCTCTGTGGAGCCACGCAGCGCAATCGCCGTTTAGGCGAGCGAAGCGAGGGAAGCCGTTTGGGCCACAGAGAAGCGTCTTCGAAGCCGGAGGATGGAGGCACCATGCGCAGGTTCGGCGGCACGCAACTTTCTCGATCGACAGGCGCGATGAGCGGCCTGCTTGTGCTGGTGCTCGGCGCCTGGGGCGCGCTTGTGCCCTTCGTCGGTCCGTACTTCGGCTATGCGTTCGGCACCCACGCGACGTGGATGTATGACTCGAACCGCCTCTGGCTGGACGTCCTGCCGGGCGGCGCCGCGGTCGTCGCGGGAATCTTGTTGATAAGCGCCTCGACGCGCCGGCGCGGCATCGTCGCCGCCTCGATCGGCCTCGCCGCCGGCGGTTGGTTCCTGACCGGACCGGCGGTCAGCGCCCTCTGGGGCCACGGCGCGTCCGCGCCGATCGGGCATCCGCTCGGCGGCCAGACGCGACAGGCCTTCGAGCTGCTCGGCTACTTCTATGCGCTGGGCGGCGTGATCATCGCGCTTGTGAGCTTCGCGGGCGGACGCTTCATCGCGCGTCCCGCCGTGGAGGCGTCCACCGGCGCCGTCACCGCAGAGCAGTTCGATCCGGCGGGGTACGCGGAGGCGGCGCCGGCCGGCGCCACCGGCCATGAGCACACGCCGGCGGCCGCGGGCGCCGGCGAGACACGCACCGCCGCGCGGCCGCGCCGTCAACGATCGCGGCTGCGACGCGGCCGGACTGAGTCGGGCAGCTCCGTCTGAGGCGCCGGGGCGGCGGCCCGTGTCAGGCGTCGTCGGGGAGCGGGAGGTCCTGGGGCCTCGCGCCCGGGCCCGAGTCCTCCCACGCCGTCCACGCCCTGCCGTCGCGGCCCTCGTGCTCACCTGAGCCTCCGAGCGCTAGAAGGACCAACCGTTTCGGTCCGGCGTTGTAGAGCTGGCGGCGCACCGAGGGGCCGACGCGGACAACCGCATCCGGGCCGAGCTTGTGCTCGTCGCCCTCGATCAGCAGCGTCAGCTCGCCTTCGAGCACGACGTAGACCTCCTCCTGCTGCTCATGGGCGTGGATCCGACCGCGCTGACGGGGCTGGAGCGTCAGCCGGTTGATGCCGAACGAGGTGACCCCGAGCGCCGCGCGCAGGCGCTGGAAGCGCTCGCCGTCCTCGCGCTCGATCGCCGCGAAGGTGACGTCGTGCTCAGCCACGCGCGGAGGAGAGAGCCGCGGCGTCGGCGTCGGCCGCGGCGGCGAGAATCGCATCGAGCAGGCCCGGGAAGCGCTCGTCGAGGTCGTCGCGGCGCAGGCTGTTCAGCCGCGAGGTGCCCTCCTCCTGCTGACTGATCAGGCCCGCTTCGCGCAGGACGCGGAAGTGATGGGTCAGCGTCGACTTCGTCACCTGCAGGTCGAAGGCGCCGCAGCGGCGCGGTGTGGGATCCTCGGCGAGGCTCCGCACGATCCGCAGCCGCTGCGGATCGCTCAGCGCGTGCAGCACGGCTTCGAGCTCGAGCTGCGCTGGCCGCGGATGGTGGAGCGACATCAATCGGATTGTACGCCGATCATCGTCCATATGGTACGATGTACGTCGTACTAGTGACGAGGAGGACTCGATGACGCCCGCAGCGGTTGCGCGCCGCCTCCCGACGGAGGCGAGCAAGCGCTTGCGGCTCCTGCTCGTACTGATCTGCTTGGCGCAGTTCATGGTCGTACTCGACGTGTCGATCGTGAACGTCGCGCTGCCGTCGATCCGAACGAGCCTCCATTTCAGTACGACCGGGCTGCAGTGGGTGGTCAGCGCCTACACGCTGACCTTCGGCGGATTCCTGATGCTCGGCGGCCGCGCCTCGGACCTGCTCGGCCGCCGCCGCGTCTTCATGGGCGGCATCGCCCTCTTCGTGCTGACGTCGCTGGCCTGCGCGCTGGCGCGTTCTCGCGGGCTGATGATCGGCGCGCGCACGCTGCAGGGCTTCGGTGCGGCGATCGTCTCACCGGCAAGCCTCGCGATCATCGCGACCGCCTTCGCCGAGGGTCGCGAGCGCAACCGCGCGCTCGGCGTCTGGGGCGCGATCGGCGGCATCGGCGCCTCGGCGGGCGTCCTCCTCGGCGGCCTGCTGACG
>DATGHN010000104.1:0-2483 GCA_035308005.1 Solirubrobacteraceae bacterium | reverse complement strand
GTTACCCACGTGTTACTCACCCGTTCGCGGCTTTGCCCCAGGCCGAAGCCTGGTTCGTCGCTCCACTTGCATGTATGAGGCACGCCGCCAGCGTTCGTCCTGAGCCAGGATCAAACTCTCCGTGAAGAGAGTTGTCATGGTTGACCGGGGCCTATACACATGGGCACCCGACCATGACGGGGTACTGCTAATTCTTGACTCGTGCCGCGACCGGCAAGCCGGTCGCGGGTCGAACCTGGACGCACGAGATCGGCCGAGGCCGTCTCGAGCGCATGCTGTTGAGTTTTCAAAGACCGTCGCGCCGTCCGTGTCGGGTGGTTCCCGACGCAGGACGCGGGGCAGGCGCTTGCGGCGCCCGCCGGGCGAACAGCGCACTATAGCGCGTCGAAGGCGCTCGCTGTCAGCCGCTCGCGCGCACGAGACGCTTGAAACGGCGCTTGCCGACGCGCAGCACGCGGCCGTCAAGCGCCTCCGGCGGCTGATCGACCTCGGCGACCGCGGTCTCATCGAGCGCGACAGCGCCCTGCTCGATGAGGCGCCGGGCCTCAGAACGCGACATCCCGAACAGCTCCGCGATCAGCGCCGGCAGGTGCACGACGCCGTTGTCGGGTGTGAAGGTGGCCTCCTCGATCTCACTTGGCCGCCCTCCCCCGCGCTGGACGCGATCCCATTCCTCCTCCTCGCGGCCGGCCGCCTCCTCACCGTGGTAGATCGCGGTCAGCTCTCTGGCGAGCGTCCGCTTGGCGGCCAGCGGATCGGCCCCGGCCTCGAGCGGGCGTCCCAGCAGCAGCTCATACCACTGGGCAAGAAGGCCGTCGGGAATCGACATCGTGCGCCCGTACACGTCGACCGGCGCATCGGTAACGCCGATCTGGTTGCCGAGCGACTTCGACATCTTCTCGCTGCCTTCGGTGCCGATCAGAAGCGGCATCGTCAGCACCGCCTGCTCGTCCTGGTGGTAGGCCCGCTGGATCGAGCGCCCAAGCAGCAGATTGAAGGTCTGGTCGGTGCCGCCGAGCTCGAGATCGGCGCGCACGGCGACGGAGTCATAGCCCTGCATGAGCGGGTAGAGCAGCTCGAGTACAGACACCGGCTCGCCGCGATCGCGCCGCTTGGCGAAGTCGTCGCGCTCCATCAGCTGGCCGACGGTCGTCGTGCGGACGAGCGCGAGCAGCTCGGTCATGCCCATATCCAGCCACTCGCTGTTGCGGCGCAGCTCCAGACGCGTGGGGTCCGAATCGAGGACCTTGAAGGCCTGCTCCTGATAGGTCCGCGCGTTGGCCTCGATCTGCTCGACGGTCAGCATCGGGCGAAGCTCCGAGCGGCCACTCGGGTCGCCGACGCGCGCCGTGAAGTCGCCGATGATCAGCACGACGACGTGACCGGCGTCCTGGAAGTCGCGAAGCTTTCGAAGCACGACGGTGTGCCCGAGGTGGATGTCGGGCGCCGTCGGGTCGATGCCGAGCTTGACGCGCAGCGGCCGGCCGAGCGCAAGCTTCCGCTCAAGTTCACCCGCCGGCAGGAGCTCCGCGGCCCCGCGCGCGAGCCCCTCGTAAGGTGATCCCGGCATCGGCGCCAATGCTAGACTCCCCCAGTCGTTTTGGGCGGGCCGCCGCCGGCCGCCACCCCTCGAGACGCGCGATCCCAACCCATCGCGCCGGACGCGTTCCTCGCGGCGCTGACATGACTGAGACCGAATCGAACGGACATTCGAGCGGCGCGACAGGGGATCGCGTCAGGAACGCGCTCGCCCCGCCCGTTCGGCGTCGTCGGCGGCGCGGGCTCTTTGGACGGCGCAACAAGCGCTACAACCGACGCATCCGTTGGTTGCGAATCATCGCGCTAGCGCTGCCCCTCAGCTTCCTCGCCGTGATCTCGTTCGGCTTCGGCATGGTCGTCGCGTTCTCGCCGCAGATTGCGCCGCTTGTGAACTCGCTGAAGCGGACCTACACGAATGGCGCCAACTCGACCATCTACTCGAGCAACGGCACGCAGCTTGCGATCCTCACCAACCACGATCAGTTCTTCCTGAAGAGCGTGCCGCTTGACTCGCTGATCGCTCACGCGGTCGTCGCCGTCGAGGACAAGCGCTTCTACACCGAGCCGGCGATCGACTTCCGGGGCGTGGCTCGCGCGCTCGTGGCCGACCTGTTCGGCGGAAGCGGCACGCAGGGCGGCTCGACGATCACCGAGCAGTTCGTCAAGACCGCACTCAACGAGGGCCTGCCCTCGCAGCGCACGCTGATCGAAAAGCTCAAGGAGGCGGGGATCGCCTTCCAGCTGAGCCACCTGTGGAAGAAGGACCAGATACTCACGCAGTACCTCAACACGACCTTCTTCGGCGTCGCGACGGGCGTCGAGGCGGCGGCCCAGGCGTGGTTCGGATTCGATCCGAACTCGACGCTGCACGACTGTGGCCAGAATCCCTCGAATAGCGACCCCGCGTCGCTGTGCGTGACGGGCCTGACCGCCGACCAGGCGGC
>DATGHN010000103.1:0-4025 GCA_035308005.1 Solirubrobacteraceae bacterium | reverse complement strand
GGCCCAGTCGCGCTTAACTGGCCACGGCCTCCCGCGCAACCGACCACGAGCACCAAGCCGACGCCCGGACTCGAACCGGGGACCCCTTCATTACGAGTGAAGTGCTCTACCAGCTGAGCTACGTCGGCGGATCCGGCCGTGGATGGTATCGGCAGCCAGGGGCGCTCGCGCGAGCCTCGCTCAGCCGACGGCGCTTGCCTCGGCCTCGACGGCGGTCACCGTGGTCACCGGCAGGCCGAGCCCCGTGACCTTGCTCGGAAGGTCGAGCTTGAGCCACTTCGAGATGGTGGCCGGAAGAGTCGAGAGGATGATCTCGTCGAAGTGCCGCGCGTTTACGGCGTCCTCGATCGCAGTCAGCGGGGTGTGGTCGCCGATCACGCCCTCGACCGGCGAGCCCGCCGCCTCGGAGAGGATCGGGAGCGCCTGCTCCAACACGGCGCGCGCCTCGCCCTCGTCCTGGTTCTCGGGGTCGACAAGCCGGTGAAGGCCGTGCGCGGCTCGGGGGACCAGCAACGTGAAGCGCGCGGGCCCCTCGCCCGCGCGGTGCCTGACAGCGTCCGCCAGGCCGGCCGTTGCGGCCGTTCGGTGGGCGACGACGAGGATCGAGGCGGTGGCGGAGGACTCCATCGGAACTCCTTTCAGATCAGGCGACGCGCTTGTGTCAATAGTTGCACTACCCGCGTCGCGCGCCAAGCTCACTCCTCGAGCGTCCACCACGGGATCGCGATCCGCTCGGCGACCCCGACGAGCGCGAACAGCGCCACCCCGATCGCCGCCAGCACGACGACCGCGGCGAAGACGTCGCTGGTAGCGGTCTGGGAGCTGTAGCTGAGGACCAGATAGCCGAGGCCGCTCGAGGCCCCGGCCCACTCGGCGACGACCGCGCCGATCACGGCGAACGCCGCCGCCACGCGCAGCCCGCTGAAGACGTAAGGCAGCGCCGAGGGCAGCCGCGCGACGCGGAAGAGCTCCCAGCGCCGCGCCCCGAGCGTGCGCAGCAGCCCGACGAGCTCGCCGTCGGTCGCACGCAGGCCGTCGATCGTGTTGACGACGACCGGAAAGAACGACACCAGCGCGATCACGATCACGCGCGGGCGGATGTCGAAGCCTGTCCAGAGGATCACGACCGGGGCGATCGCCGGGATCGGCACCATCTGGGTCGCCACGAGCCACGGGTAAACGGCGCGCTCGAGCACGCGCGCGCTCGACACGGCGGCGGCGATCGCGACGCCGACAAACGCCGCGATCGCGTAGCCGATCAGGATCTCCGAGAGCGTCGTCCAGCCACTCGAGAGGAGCACGCTTCGATCGCGGACCAGCGCGCGCGCGACCTGCCCGGGCGACGGGAGAACCGACTCGGAGACGCCGGAGATCGCGACGTAGCCCCACCAGACGCCGACGACGAGGACGCCGAACAGCAGCGGCGGCGCGACACGAGCCAGTGCGGCGCGTGAGTGAAGCGCCGCGCGTGGACGTGGCTCAAGACGCCCACCGAGAGCGAGCGCCAGCCGCGGCGCGCTCACACCATCCGCCCCACGCCGCCCGCGCTCCACGCGACTCCCAGTTGCGCCCTCGCCTGCGCCCGAAGCGGACCGAGCAGCCGGGCGCGAAGCTCCGCGAACTGCGCGCTCTCGGTCAGCTCGAGCGCGCGCGGACGCGGCAGCGCGATCTCGACCTCCGCCTGGACGGCGCCCGGGCGTCCCGACATGACATAGACGCGATCGGAGAGGAAGACGGCCTCCTCGACGTCGTGCGTGACAAGCAGGATCGTCTTGCGATCTGCCTCCCAGACACCGAGCAGCCACTCGCGCATCGCCTCGCGCGTCAGCGCGTCAAGTGAGCCGAACGGCTCATCGAGCAGCAGCACGTCGCGGCCCGCGAGGAACGTCCGAAGCAGCGCCGCGCGCTGGCGCATGCCGCCCGATAGCGCCGACGGGCGCTTGCGCTCGAAGCCGGTGAGCCCGAAGCGCGCCATCTGCGCCTGCGCGCGCTCGCGCGCCTCGCGGCGCGTCACGCCGGCGAGCTCGAGGCCGATGGCCGCGTTCTCGACCGTCGTTCGCCACTGCATCAGCAGGTCTCGCTGCGGCATGTAGCCGATCCGCCCGAGCAGCGCTCCCGCCGGCTCGCCGTCGATCAGGACGGCGCCGGCGCTCGGCTCGCTGAGCCCGGCGAGGATTGCAAGCAGTGTCGACTTGCCACAGCCGCTCGGCCCGACCAGCGACACGAACTCGCCGTCTACGAGCGACAGCGAGACGCCGCGCAGCGCCTCGACGCCGTCGCCGAACGTCTTGCCGAGGCCGACGGTTTCGAGTCTCACGGCAGGAAGGCGTTCGTCCCGAACGCCGACGGGCTGACGGCGTGCGGGATCAGATGGTTTCGAAGCAGCCAGCTCGACAGCGCCGCGATCCGCGCCGCCACGAGCGTCCCGTCGGGCACGCCGCCGGAGTCGAAGACCGGCTCGTAGGCCGAGAGCGAAGCCTTGGCCAGCCGCCGCCCGACCGACGGGTTGCGCGCCAGCAGGTCGGCGAGGCTGCGCGACGGGTCGCGCAGGGTGTCCTCGTAGCCGCGCACCGTCGCCTTTACGAACGCCCGCACGAGCGCCGGGTCGCGGCGGATCAGCGCGCGCGAGGTGAAGGCGACGAGTCCCGGGTAGGCGGGGCCGCCGTACTGGTCGAGCTTGAAGACGGTGATCGGGCGCCCGCTGACCTGGAGGCTGACGCCGTCGTCGGGCCAGTAGCCGGTGAAGGCGGCGATCTTGCCGGCCTCGAGGTCGGCGACGCCGTCGAAGCCGATCGTGACCACGTGAACCTTCGCCGGATCGCCGCCGGCGTCGGCGACGACGGTGTCAAGCGCCGCGCGATCGGAGGGCACGCCGGTGATGCCGACGAGCTTGCCCTGCAGGTCGGCCGGCGAACGAAGGTGCTCGCTGGCCAGTGCGATCGGAGCGCCGAGCGGACGCTGGACGATCGCCATGACCGCCTCGATGCCCTTGTGCGCCGCGACCTGCTCGGCGACGTCGATGCCGTCGGCCAGGCCGAACTGCGCCTTGCCGGCCTCGACGAGCTGGATCGCGGTCGACGTCGACCCGGGCGGCTCGACAGCGAGGTCGACGCCGTCGCGGCGGTAGTAGCCGGCGACCTCGGCGCGGTAGATCCCGGCGTGGACGGCGTTGGGGACGAAGTCGAGGATCAGCGTCGCGTGGCGCGCGGCGCTCGAGCCGCCGCTCGATCCGCAGGCGGCGATCAGCCCCGCCGCGAACGCCGCGGCGAGGAGGCGGGTCAGGATCGGGCGCATGGCGGCGCCTGGGATGATCCCGCACCCAGGTGCTCGACCGGATTCCCCCTGAATACCGCCCCTACCTGCGCCGCGTGCTGATGCTGGTGCTCGCCGCAGCGGTGCTCGGCGCGGTTCTCGCCCTCGTCGTGCCTGCCGGGCACCGCTGAGCGCGCGATCAGGAACGCGCCGCGGCGCGGCGATAGACGCTCACCGAGAGCGTCACGAAGACGACCAGGATCCCCAGGCACCAGACGAGCGCGATCCAGGCGTGCGATCCGACCGGCTGGCCGAGGAACCAGGCGCGAACGGCGTCGACGACGTGCGTGATCGGCTGGTTGTTGGCGAAGTCGCGAAGCCCGGAGGGCATCGTCGCCGTCGGCACGAACGCGCTCGAGGCGAAGATCAGCGGGAAGAGCCAGATCAGCCCCGCCGACTGGACCGCCTCGACGCTTCGCACGGCCAGGCCGATCGTCGCGCCGATCCAGGAAAAGACGAAGCCGAGCAGCAGCAGCATCCCGACGCCGGCGAGGATGTCCAGCGCGCTGCCCTGAGGGTTGAAGCCGACGAGCAGGCCAACCAGGAACATGACCACGCCGGTGAAGAAGTTGCGCACGAGGTCTGAGACGGTGCGCCCGATCAGCACCGCGCCGCGCGACATCGGCAGCGAGCGGAAGCGGTCGATCAGCCCCTTCTGGAGGTCCTCGGCGAGCCCGACGCCGGTCGTGAAGGAGCCGAACGCGACGGTGTTG
>DATGHN010000102.1:0-2461 GCA_035308005.1 Solirubrobacteraceae bacterium | reverse complement strand
ACCGTTCCGCTGTTCGGCGTGACGTCGGCGCTCTCGCCGAGCAGCGGCGCAAGCTTGACGGGCCTGGTTATGACCGGCTTCGCGTTGCTCGCCGGGGGCGGACTTGTGGTGAGCGGAGCGGGCGGCGGCGTCGTGATCGCCGGTGAGCTCGCAGGGGCGGGCGGCGGTGCGCCGGGGACCGAAGCGACCGTGGCGCTCGCCACGCTCGCGACGGTCACGCTCCCGGCGGAGCTTGTCGCGGTCACATCCGAGACAAGCGTTGACCCGACGTCCGCCGAGACCGGCACGTACTCGTTGGCGCTCGCTCCGGCGATCGGGGCGCAGCTCGCCCCAGAGCTGTTGCAGCGCTCCCACTGATAGGAGAGCGTCGGCGCCGGCGTTCCCGACCAGGCTCCATCAGAGGTCGAAAGCGTTTGGCCCTGCTGAGCGATCCCGCTGACGGCGGGCGCCCCAAGGTTGAGTGGCAAGGTGGCGATCGGCACCGTCGGAGCGCTCACGGCTTGAGTGCTACCGCCCGCGTTGATCGCGGTCACGAACACGCGCAGCTCATGGCCCACGTCGCCGGCCTGTGGGACGTAGTTGCCGTTCGTTGCGGTCTGGATATCCGCGCAGCCCGTCCCGGTCGGGCTGCACTGCTGCCATTGGAAGCTGAAGCCTGTCGGGCTGTAGTTCCAGATCCCATCGAGGGCCGTCAGCAGCTCACCCGCACCGTCGACTCCGCTGACCGAAGGCAGCCCGAAGTTGATCGGAGCGGCAATTTCAACGAGCGCCGTCTGCGCGCTCGTGGCCGTCGCCTTGCCGCCCGCATTGGACGCCGTAACCGCGACCCGAAGCGTCTCCTGATAGTCCGCGTTGCCGGGCGTGAAGATGCTCGACGTCGCGCCGCTGATCGCTCCGCACGAGTTGCCGTAGGTGTCGCACAGAAGCCACTGGTAGCTGTAGGACGTTGGCGCGTTCAGCCACGTCCCGGCGTTCGCGCTGAGCGGGACCGCGATCTGCGCGATGCCGCTGATCTGCGGCGGCGTGCTGGACGCCGGCGCCGGCGCTGACGCCGATGCGGGAAGGGCGTAGAGAAGCGACGCGCCGATCGAGAGCGCGGCGGCAGCACTCAGAAGGACTCGGCGACCCATCACGGGGTATGTCTCCCTGCCGATTTCGACTGCACCTTGCGCTGTCAGCGTAGGACGGGGTGATGCCCGCGGTGGGGTGTTTTTTCACCGGCGGCGGAGGTGAACTGAAGCCGCGGACGGCCCGCTGACAGCGAATTCCAGCGGCTACAAGGTGGTTACATTCCGTCAACACGGGCCGCCTTATCCTGTCGCCCGCATGCGGAGCAGGGACAGCGTCGATGCCGGGTTGACCCGCACCGCGCTGCGTAACGCCGCGGTCAAGCGGATCGTCGGCGCGTTTGCCGCCGTGACGATCGGCGAATGGGTGCTCGGCACGACCGTTGCCGTCCACGCCTACGCGGTCGGCGGCGCCGTGCTCGTGGGCCTCGTCGGCTTGCGCTTCTTTCCCGCGTCGATCGCCGGCCTCTTCACGGCGCAGTTCGCCGAGACGCACCGGCGCGACATCGTGCTCACCGCGACCGCCTTCACGCGGACGCTCGTAAGCGGCCTGACGGTCGCCGCGCTCGCCACGAAGCTCCCCTTCGCCGTTCCGCTCGGACTCGTCTGGATCGACGCGATGATCGGCTCCGCCTACCGCCCGGCGCAGGCAATGCTTCTGCCCTCGCTCGTCCACAGCCCGAGCGAGTTCGCGGCCGCGAGCGCGCTCACCTCGCTGGCGAAGTCCTCCGGTCAGATGTTCGGCGCGCTGGCCGGCGGTTTCCTGGTGGCCGGCCTGCCGATTGAGATCGCCGTCTCAGCGTCGACACTGCTCTACTCCGTCTCGACGCTGGCGACGATCGGCCTTCGCTCGGCGGTGCCTCCGCTGCGTGCGCGAGTCGGGCTCGCCGGCCGTGTGCGGCGGATGCGCGACGGCCTGGCGGCTCTCTCGGGCGACCGCGAGGCCCAGGAGATCGTCGCCTTCGCCTGCCTTCGCTCGCTGATCAGAGGACTTTGGATGTCGCTTGGCGTCGTTGCCTCGCTCGAGCTGCTCGGCCTCGGAAAGGCCGGCTTCGGGGTCCTGATGGCGGCCGCTGGAGCAGGCGCTCTGCTCGCGATCCCGCTCAGTGCGCTGCTTGTCGGCAAGCGGCTGCTCGCGCGCTGGCTCGCCGGCGCGCTCGTCGCCTGCGGCGCGCTGATCGCCGCGATCGGCGGCGCCGTCGCCGGCGGCGCGGCGGTCGTCTTCATGGTCGGCTGGGGAATGGGCATGGCGATCTCCGACGTCGCGGGCCAGGCCGTGCTCTTCCGCGTCGTCGCGCCTGCGTCGATCGCGCGAGTCACGGGCCTGATGGAGAGCGGAAAGCTGATGTTCGAGGGCGGGGCGTCGATGCTCGCGCCGCTCGCCGTCCTCCTAT
>DATGHN010000101.1:0-9343 GCA_035308005.1 Solirubrobacteraceae bacterium | reverse complement strand
GGCGGCTGTCGCGTGTTCCCGCCGAGCAGCCCCTGGCACGAGAACGTCTCGAAGCTGCCCGTCAGCCGATGTCGGCCGCCTACATCGCCTCGATCGGCGCGACGCTCAACCTGCACCCGGATTTCGGATCGAACCTGACGTACGGCATCCCGTATGCGGTCGTCCCGGCCTCCCAGCCGAAGGTGCCCATTCATTTCACCGCCTACGGCGACCAGTCGGACAAGGGGCCCTATCCGATTCCCCCCGGCGCTCCCGTCGAGGGCGGGACGTCGTCGAGCGGCGACCGTCACGTGCTCGTCCTCCAGAAGGGGGCGTGCAAGCTGTATGAGCTCTACGACGCCACGCCAAACGCGGACGGATCGTGGAATGCCGGCTCGGGGGCCGTGTTCAACCTGGCTTCCAACCACCTGCGCCCGAACGGCTGGACGTCGGCCGACGCCGCCGGGCTGTCGATTTTCGCCGGGCTGATCCGCTACGACGAGATTCAGCGCGGCTACATCAACCATGCGATCCGCTTCACCGCACCGCGCACCCAGGCGGGTTTCATTCACCCGGCGACGCACTTCGCATCGAGTTCCAGTGATCCCGCGCTACCGCCGATGGGACTTCGCCTGCGCCTGCGCGCGGACTTCTCGCTCAAGGGCTTCCCGCGCGTCGCGCGGATCATCCTCCAGGCGATGAAGACCTACGGGCTGATCCTTGCGGACAACGGAAGCCCGTGGTTCTTCCAGGGCGCGACCGACCCGCGCTGGAACGACAACGCCCTCGACACGCTCAAGAGCGTGCCCGGCAGTGCGTTCCAGGTCGTCGAGACCGGCCCGATCCTGCACGTCGGCTGACCACCGGCAGGTCGCCGCCCGCGGAGGCCGAATCCGCAACGCAGGCCGATGTTCCTGCTTGTCCCGATCCTGCGGCGCCTGGTGATGCTCGCCGTGGTGCTCGCGATTCCGCTCGTCGTGGCCGAGTTGCTCGCGCGCCACTTCATCGGTGCGGCGGTCGCGAGTGCGATCGGCGCACGCATCGGCACGCATGCGCAGGTCGGCTTCGGCTCGACGCCGATCCTCGTCCAGATCGTCGGCGGCCGCCTTGACGACGTCACGGTCAGCGCGTCGGGCGCGAGAGTCGGCGGGCTCTCGCCGCTGCGGATCGAGGCGAGTCTCCGCGACGTGCACCTGCAGAACCTGACGGCGCTCGAGGGGGCGATCGGCGCGCTGAGCGTGACGGCCGCTGCGCCGCCGAGCGTCGTGCGCGGGATGCTCGCCTCGCCCTCGTGCCTTAACGCAATGTCACCGGCGCTGCGGGCAGGCCTGACGAGCGATCCGCGCGTGCTCTTGTTTCCCGGTCGCATCGACCTTCTGCCGCGCCACGGACGCGGCGCCGAGGTGCGCTTCGTCCCCCGCGCCGACGGAACGGCGGTGCGCTTCGAGATCGCGGCGGCGCTGGTCGGCGGCGGATCGGTTGAACGCCCCCCGTCGTGTGAGCGGCGTCTTGACGGACTCCCCTTCGGCGCCACGCTTCATTCCGCGCAGGTGCGGAGCGGGACTCTCATGCTGGATTTCGGCGGGCGCAACGCCTCGTTCTCGGCGCTCGGCTGAGGCGGGGAGTAGCCTCGCCGGCGTGGATCCGCGGGGCTTGAGAGCGCACGCAGCACGGGGCCCGGAGCGGTTCCGCGCGCGCCCGCGCCGTCACCTGCGGCCTGGACCTGATCGCGCTGTCGTGGTGGCGAAGCGCTCGACGCCGCCAGCGCTTCGCGCGACGCGGTACTGGCTCCCCGGACTGATCGTGGCCGCCGGCCTCGTTGCGGTGGCATTCGGCACGCAGACCTCGCTGGTCGGCGGCTCAGGTTTGGTCGGCGCAGGGCTCGCGACGTGGCTGTGCGCGTGGCTCTACCGCGTTGGCCTCGAGGGCGAGGCCGAGCGCGCCGAGGAGGAAAACGCCAGGCGGCGCTTTTCTCGCACCGGTCGCTGGAGCTAGTAGTTCCAGCTCGCGTACGCGCCCTGCGAGATCACAGTCGTCGGCTTTCCGCCGCCCCAGGGGACGGTCTCGATCGACAGCGCAGAGAGGTTGTCCGTCGTGCCCTTCGTGACGAGGATCGTGCGACCGTCGGCGGACATCGCGTTGCCGATCGTGCCATCGCTCTGGCCGGTCAGGTCATGAATCACTGGCTTGCGACCGCTGAGGTCGACGGTGAAGGCCTCGGTGTGATTGGAGCCGGGCGGGCCGACATAGTTGGCCAGCAGATGCTTGCCGTTGGCCGAGAAGCCGCCGGGCACCGGCGTGAGCCCCAGCAGGTTGGACGGAACCGCGAGGCCCGTGAGCTGGTGGGCGTTGCTGCCGTTGGCCTTGATCATCCAGAGCTGTAGCGCGGGATAGGGGTTTTTGGGCCGCGGCGTCTCGTGCGAGTAGACAATCCCGTTGGCGCCCCAAAGCGGCAACTCGCTCAGGCCGTTGTGGGTGATCTCGCGCGTGGCGCTCCCGGTCGCGTCGGCGATGTAGAGGTTGACGGCCGTCTTGTTGGGCGCCGACCGGGCGTAGACGATCTGCTCGCTCCTGCCCGGGGCAAAGCTCGCGCCGTAGATCGACCCCGTCGCGATCATGCGCATCTGCGGGTTGGAGACGTCGACTACGTCGAGCTGGGCGCCAACCGTGAACAGGATCAGCTTGGAGTCCGGAGACCAGCCGAGCAGCTGCATGAACTGGGCGTTCTTGGTGACCTGAGTCGGCAGTCCACCGGTCGTTGGGTAGAGCGTCAGCGTGGAGGGCTTGCCGGCCAGGCCTTTGTCGATGCTCACCGCCGCGACCTGCGCTCCGTCGGGGCTGATCAGCGCACTGGACGCGGGTCCGAGTCGGACCGGGGAGCTGCCGTCGGAAAGCGCAACCCACACGTAAGGAGTGGCGGTGAGGCCGGTGATGTAGGTCATCAGCGGCCGGGGGCTCGAGGCTGACGCCACGGCGCCGCCAAGCAACGCGGCAGCCGTGATTGCGGCGACCGCGAGACATGCCCCCCGACGATGCTTGATGGACCCCACTCACTTTGCATCGTACGCGCTGCACTGGCGGGCGGTCGCAATTGGGCGCGGCCGCTAGATTGCGGCAAATGAGCGCTGCACTGCGGATTAGCGTGCTCGATCAGTCGCCGATCGCGGAGGGGTCACCCGCCGCCGACGCGCTTCATAACACCCTCGATCTGGCTCGCCTCGCCGACGCCCGCGGCTTCCACCGCTACTGGGTTGCCGAGCACCACGGCGGGCCGATGCTCGCCGGTCCGAGCCCCGAGGTGCTGATCGGCCCGATCGCTCAGTCGACCCGTCACATCCGTGTCGGGAGCGGCGGCGTGATGCTTCCTCACTACAGCCCGTTGAAGGTCGCCGAGAGCTTCAGCCTGCTGGCCGGGCTGTTCCCCGGCCGCATCGACCTGGCACTCGGACGGGCAGCCGGCACCGATCCGCTGACGACCTTCGCGCTCCAGCGCGATCGGCGCACCGCCGCCCCGGACGACTTCCCCTCGCAGCTGTCCGAGCTGCTCGCCTATCTCGAGGATCGACTGCCGCCCGACCACCCCTTCGCTCATCTCGCCAAGGCGCTCCCCGGTCGCCCCCACGCGCCGGAGCCGTGGCTGCTCGGCTCATCGGCGCAGAGCGCGATCTGGGCCGCCGAACTCGGCCTGCCATATGCCTTCGCGGACTTCATCCATCCCGGCGGCGAGGAGATCGTCGCAAGCTACCGGGAGCGCTTCGTCCCCTCGCACCGCAGCGAGACGCCGATCGTCGCGGTCGGCGTCTGGGCCCTCGTCGCCGAGACCCGCGAGGCGGCCGAGTTCCTCGCCGCGAGCTCGCGCTGGGCGATGATCAAGCTCCGCCGCGGCGAGCTGATCGCGGTTCCGACACCACAGGACGCGCTCGCAAACATCGAGGCCGAGCGCCGCGCCGGCACGATCAGCGCGCCGCGGCGGCGGATGCTGCTCGGCACACCGGCCGAGGTTCGCGCCGCGCTCGAGGATCTCGCGGCAGGCTACGGCGCGGCGGAGCTGATCGTCGTAACGATCACCCATGACCACGCCCGCCGGCGGCGCTCCTACGAGCTGCTCGCTGAGGCCTTCGAGCTCGCGCCGCGCGAGGCCCCCGCGACGGTCGAGCGGGAGGCCGCGTGAGCGTCGAGGAGGAACCGAGCGCCGACGTTGACGCCACCGAGGAGCAGCCGCCGCGCACGCGCATCTGCCGGATCTGCTCGGTTGAGATCAACGCCGCCAGTGCGCGCTGTCCGTACTGCGGCGCCCGCCAGTTCAAGCATCAGCCGATCCTCGGCTGGCGCGGGGCGCTCGTCTGCATGATCGTCGCCGCCGCGGCGGTGTTTGCGACTCGGGCGCTCGAGCACGGCGGCCGCATGACATTCGCGCCGTTCCTCGGCTCAAACCTCGCGCTGCTGCTTCCGCCGGGGTATCAGGACCTCAACGCAACGTCCCAGCACGGAACCGCCACCGCGTCCTTCGCCGACCCCGGGAATGCCGCGAACAGCGAGGCGATCGTCGCGACAGTCGGCGAGAGCGGAACTCCGCGATCGCGAATGGAGCGACTCGAGCGGACGCTCGCGAACACGCCTGGCGCCGTTCGCGGATCGCTCTTCCGCGTCGTCTTCCCCGGCGGACTCGTCGCCTTCGAAGTCCCCTACACCGAGGATCGCATCGACTACGCGGTTTTTGCCTTCAACGCCTGCGGCGGCGCGATCGGAGTGCGCGTGACGATCTCCGCGAGCCGAGCGAGCAGCCTGGACGCGCTGTCGCTCGTACTTCCGCAGAACGCCCAGCCGCGCTGCGACGGACCGGCGTTCAGCAGGGTCGACCGGGCGGACACCTCCGTGCCGCTCGCTCCGCGCTGAATCAAGCCGCGGCGGCGAACTCGAGCAGCACGTCGTTGAAGCGCACCGGGCGCTCGACCATCGGCAAATGGCCGGTGTCCTCGATCGTCTCGAGGCGCGCACGCGGAATCTGGCGGCTCAGCCACTCCGAATCGGCGAGCGGGACGAGCATGTCCTCGCGCCCCTGGACGACGAGCGTCGGGACTTCGATCGCGGCCAGCTCGCCGGCGGTCTCGCCGGCGATCATCGCCGTCATCGCCGCGGCCAGTCCTGGCGCGCCGCGACCGCCGACGAGCTCGCTCAGCATGTCGGTCGCGATCAGGGTTGGATGCCGCACGAGCGTCGCTAGCGCCAGGTGGCGGGCACGGCGGCGGCGGATTGCCGACCGGACGCCCTCGGGCTTGCCCAACGGCGTGTGCGAGATGACGGCCATCAGCGCCGCCGCGGGGGCCGGGTTGAACTCGCGGATCGAGATTGCCGCGGCGGAGACGAGCACGAGGCGCTCGATAAGCTGGGGGCTGGCCAATGCGGTCTGGGCGGCGACGGCGCCGCCCATCGAATTTCCGACGAGAACGGCCGACTCGATCTCGAGCAGATCGCAGATGCGCTCGATCGCCACCGCGTAGCCGGCCAGCGAGATCTCGCTGCGCGGGAGCTGCGAGCGGCCGAAGCCCGGAAGGTCGATTGCGACGACGCGGCGGCCGCGAGCCAGGCGCGGGATGTTCTCGAGCCAGTTCTGCCAGCGGCCGCCGAGTCCGTGGACGAGCAGGATTGGCGCCGCCGGTCCGTTGCCGATGTCGACGAGGTGGACGCGCCTGCCGTCGATCGTCACGGCTCGCAGATGCGCGCGCCAGTTGACCGAGCGCCAGTCCGGGTGGTCGCTTTGTCCGTAGTCGGGCTCGGCGTGGGCGGCGGCGCGGAGCGTCGCCGGTCGCGCCGTCGAGGGGAGGATGCGCCGGCGAGCTGGCATGCTTGGGCGTCGAGTGTATTTGCGGCGATGACCCTACCCGCGGCAGACTGGTGGGAGGTCCGTCCGGCTGCCAACCGCAAGCCGGCGACATACCGCTGCCCGATCTGCAACCGCAGCCTCCCGGCGCTCTCCGAGCACATGCTGCTCTTCCCCGAGGGCGATCACCGCAGGCGTCGCCACGCCCACACGGCCTGCGTGATGCGCGCCCGCGCGAGCGGCAGGCTGCCGCTGCGCGAGGACCACGACGCCCGGCAGCCGAAGGGGCCGCCTCTGTGGCGTCGCCTGCTCCGGCGCCCGTAGCCGGCGCGCAAGACGGCGCCCTGCTGTAGCGGCTCGAACGGCGGCTCGCTACCCTGGATCGCGGGGGCGGAGCAGCGCCGCGCACCGCTACGCCGCCGGCTTCGGTGTGTTACCTCCGCTTGGGGCCCCTTTTGCGGGCGCTGTCCACGATGCGCTATCCAAGCTCGACAGCACGACTTCTCGCGCTCGTCCTGGGGGCGGCGGCGTTGTGCGCGCCGCAGGCGCTCGCCGACTCAGGCACCGGCGGTGTCTCGGCGCCGGGTATCCGCAAGTCGCCGCCGCACCACGCCTCGCAGCGAAAGCCAGTCGCGCCGATCATCACGGGTGTCCACTGCTACAAGCTCGGCGCGACCGTCTGCGGACGCAATCCCCACACCGTCCAGATGACCGGCGAGCTGGTGGTCGTCGGACATCACCTGCGACCGGGTTTCATCGTCTTCTTCCCACGCTCGGGCGCGAAGACGGCGCGCGTGCATCCGCTCGGGGCGAAGCTTCGCCCAACCGGGCACGGCATCGTCGTGACGATCCCGAAGGGTGCGGCGAGCGGGCGGATCTTCATCTCCGCGGCGCCCGGCATGCATTCCAAGCTCTACGGCCCGATCAAGGTCCTCGCCGCTCCGCGCATCAAACCGAAGCCAAAGCCGGCGCCGGTCGCCGTGACGCCGGCGAGCTCGGCATTCGACACGCCAGGGATCTGGATCTGGTACCTGAGCGCCTCAGACGGCGGCGACATCGCGAAGATCGCCGCGCAGGCCGACGCGTCCGGCATCAAGACGCTGTACGTGAAGAGCTCCGACGGCGCCTCGAACTACTGGGCGCAGTTCTCACCGCAGCTCGTCGCCGCGGTCCACGCGTACGGGCTGAACATCTGCGCCTGGCAGTACGTCTACGGAAGCCAGCCACTGGGCGAGGCGGCGCTCGGGATTCGCGCCGTCCGCGCGGGCGCTGACTGCCTCGTGATCGACGCCGAGAGCGAGTACTCCGGAAAGTACGCCGCGGCGCAGACCTACATCGAGGCGCTTCGCGAGGCGCTCGGCCCGAGCTACCCGATCGGCCTGGCGTCGTTCCCCTACGTCGACTACCACGAGAGCGAGCCCTACTCGGTGTTTCTTGGGCCGGGTGGCGCCCAGTACAACGCGCCTCAGGTCTACTGGCACACGATCGGCGACAGTCCCGACAGCGCCTACGCGCACACGTTCATCGAGAATCGCATCTACGGGCGGCCAATCGCGCCGCTCGGTCAGCTGTACGGCGGCGTGAAGGCGACCGAGGTCGAGCGCTTCCGCCAGGACGCCGCGGCCTACCAGGCGCCTGGCATCTCCTGGTGGGATTGGCAGTCGGCCTCGGCGTCCGAATGGGGAGCGCTGATCGCGCCGCTGACCGACACCGCGCCGGTAACGGTCGCCACCGCCTGGCCCGTCCTGCGACTTCACTCGCGCGGCGACCAGGTCGTGTGGATGCAGCAGTACCTCGCCGCCGCCGAGCCGCAGACGCCCACGACCGGTGTCTTCGACGCCGCGACGCAGTCCGCCCTCGAGGCCTTCCAGCTCTCACGCGGGTTGCCGGCGACGGGTATCGCCGACGCCGCGACCTGGCCGGTGCTGGTCACCCTGACTCCGGTTCCGATCCAGTGGAACTCCGGGCCGCCGCCGACGGGTCCGACCGGACCGAGCGGCCCGATCGGCCCCACCGGCACGACGGGCGCAACCGGCGCAACCGGCGCAACCGGTACGACGGGCTCGACCGGATCCGGCTAGCGCCGCTCGGCGAGGCTGGGGATCGCCTCGACGCGACTCAGCGTTCCCATGTCGAGCGCGAAGTGCACGAGGCGGTGGCCGCTCGGTGAGCTCGCGCCGGCCTTAAAGATCGCGTAGGAGAGGACCACTTCGGCGTCGAGATGCGACGCGACGATGACGCTCGCGCTCGGCTGCGCGGCGTCGGTGCCGAGGTAGGTCGTCTGGTCGAAGAAGAAGGCGCGCTCGGCCGTCGCGGCGCCCTGGCGCCGTCCGATCAGGACCCGCAGGGTGTCGGAGGTGCTGTAGCTCGAGGTCTCGATCGGCACGTAGCCGTGTCGCGCCAACACGGCGATCGCGGCGGTGAGCTCGGGGCCGCTCGCGGCCGGGCTGTTGGGGTTGGTCGTCACGAACGCCGGCCCCGTCTCGGTCCGCGTCGTCGCCGTCGAGGAGGTCGCGGTCGTCGTCGTGCTCGCGCTGCTCGAGCTCGTCGTGGAGCTCGCGCTCGGCGTCGTGCTCGTCGTCGAGGTCGTCTGCGATCTGGTCTGAGACGTCGACGTCTGGGCCGCCGCGGCCTTCGTCACGGTGCGCGTGACGGTCACCGTTTTGGCGCTGCCGCCGCATCCGGCGAGCGCGAGCGCGGCGCCTGCGATCGGGATGTATGGCGGAAGCCTCACGACGGTTGCGGTTCGCAATCCCCGTGGCCAGCGGTTATCGTCAGGCCGGACGGGAGCGAGAGCGATGGCCGTAGAGCAGCGCCGAGGACAACGGCGCTGCTCTACACATCGTCGCAGGTCCTATGCTCAGGGTGGCTTGGCGGTAATCACGATCTCCGCGACGTACGGCGCCCTCGGCAACGAGGTGGGCCACGCGGTCGCCGCGGCGTTCGACGCCCCGTTCCTCGATCGCGCGATCCCGGTCGAGGTCGCGAGCAAGCTCGCCGTGCCGCTCGAGGAGGCGGAATCGCGAGATGAGGCGCTCGCGGGATTCCTCGACCGGCTCCTCGGCACGTTCGTGATCATGGGCAGCGTTTACGGGGGCGCGGCGCCGCCGCCGGGCGGCGTCATCGACGAACAGGCCTTCCGGACGGCGACCGAGGAGACGATCCGCAGGCACGCGGCGTCCGGGTCGGCGGTGATCCTCGGACGGGCGGGGATGCTCGTCCTCGCCGATCTACCGCACGTCCTGCGGGTGCGGCTGTCGGGCCCCGCCGGCGCGCGCGTCGAGCAGGCGGTCGCCCGCTACGGGCTGAGCGAGGATGAGGCCCGCCGCCAGCAGCGCGACAACGACGGCGCGCGCGCCGCCTGGGTCGCGCGTTTCTACGGCCGCGACGTCGCCGACCCGTCGCTTTACGACGTCGTCCTCAACGCGACCAAGTTCGGCGTTGACGAATGTGCCGAGTTGGTCGTCGCCGCGGCGCGAACCGTCTAGCGCGGCGCCATCCGAAGCGCGCCATCGAGGCGGATCGTCTCGCCGTTGAGCATCG